>CAYWGU010000006.1:34986-50228 GCA_964457975.1 uncultured Spirochaetaceae bacterium
AGAATCCTTTTTGATAGATGCAGAATCCTTTTTGATAGATGCAGAATCCTTTTTGATAGATGCAGAATCCTTTTTGGTAGATGCAGAATCCTTTTTGGTAGATGCAGAATCCTTTTTGATAGATACAGAATCCTTTTGGGTAGATGCAGTACCCTTTTTGGTAATTGATGTACCCGTTTTTGTGGTTGCTTTCTTTGATTTTGTGATTTTAGAAGATTTTTCTTTTTCTAACTTAGTATTATTTAAAGAATCATTATTTGTAGATTTTTTATCCTTTTCCAAATCTGTTTTTGGATTATCCTTTAAATTCTTAATGGATTCACCTAAGTCAAACAAATTACCCTGCTTCCAATAATTCTTCTCGATTTTCGGTTTTGATGAGCTATCCTTATTTTTATTTAAATTTTCATTAAAAAAGACATTGGTACCAGAATTGGGGATTCCTTTCTTTTTTAAGGACTTTGATTCACCAACTCCTTTGGAGGAAGAGGCTTTTAATTCATCCTTTTTTGTATCATCATTAACTGACTTATCTTTATTGGTGTCTTTAATATCCATAATTTATATTCTATTCCTCTTCAATATAAACACCCTCTTCAACCAGAATATCTATTTTAATTTTTTTATCCGAAATTGTATCTTCAATAGTAGAAATTTTTTCTCTGCAGGATTTTATTTGAAGTTCAAGTCTAGCTATATTTGATTTTTCAGCTTGAATTTGAGATTTTATTTCACCAATCTTAAGTTCATTTTTCAATAATTCTATATCATTCTTTAGTTTTTTAATAACACTTTTATGCAGGGTAATTTGATCAATTAGACTAATTGCAGTTTCACCTATATCATTGCTGGTAATATCAACAGGAATTACTTTATACAATTCCTTTCCAAGAAAGATTGCAGCGGACTGTGCACTCTTTTGTGCATTGCTAACAGTTATCTTTAATTCTTCAAGTTTTGATTTAACATCAAGAGCTCCATCTTTTTTCAACCCAGTTAGCTCCGATTGATATATTTTTAAAGAATATAACAATTCATTTTGGGTGTTTTTACATTTTAAGTATTCAATCATTATTGACTCTCTCTTTTTAAGAGGAATCAAATCAATACATTCATCTTTTTCTAACAAAACTGCACTTTGATAAAAAACATCTATTAAGCTTAATCGAAGGTTTTTTAATCTTGATTGATAATAATTTTTAGCTATTTTATTTTTTGAAACATTTAATCGAGTTTCAAAATAAGATACCTTTTTCTGTTTTGTATAAAATAATGAATATAGAAGCTTCATTATTTCAGGAGTTAATGTATTTGAACAGTAAGCTTCATAGGAGGCAGCTCCTATTCTCAAAAATATTTCTTTTAAACTTTTTTCATTATATTTTATATTTTTATTGGTAATTTTTAATTCTTTTTCAAGAGCAGTACTATTTTTTGCTATATTTGTAAATTTTTCTTGCGTATTTTTGAGTTTTATATACTCTTCATTAGCAAGTGAATAATCCGTTATAAAAGAATCACAGTACTTTATAGATTTAAAATTGGCCATATCAGAGACACAACGACCCAATTCTTCATATACAAGAGCTGTATCCATCTCATTTTCTTTTATTTTAGTTTTCTTAATTGCAATTATTTCTAAAGGATTATTAGCCATAAATTCAATATACCAAAAATTCCGTTCCTTGACAAAGCTTATCTTTTATTTATATTCTCTAGATATTCGGTTTTGCAGGAAACCGCACATCCATTGCGACCTCAGGGTATCCCTTGGACCCCTAGTAAGTTCCTTTTCTTATCTAAGGCAGATTTATTCAAAGTTATTCATTACAAGTGTGCGTTGTAAATTTTTATTCTTTGAATTACAAAAAAGGTGTTGTGCTAAATACCCAGACAGTACAATAGACATGTAAGGAGATATGCTCATATGGATAATATCAACAAGAGCAACCCTACCGATAAGGATTTGCTTATCGGAAAAATCCAGTTAATTGCAGGCAAAACAAAAGCTTTTGCTAACCCAGATGAACTGGAAACGTATAAAAAGTTAATCAAGAAAAATGTTCCTTGGCACTTAAGAGGTTATTTTATGGCTTACCTATTGAAGGAAGTATTAGATAACGAAAGACCTACTAAGGAAAGAAGATCAAGACCACCAAAAAAACGTCAACCACGAAATTTTGATAGTTTAGATAACAAAGCTACACCAACTGCTAAAACGAATAAACCAAATAATCAAGCAGCAGATGATGCAAGTAACCCAGCAGAACAGAAAGCTCCAAAGCAACGAAAGGAAAGAGTATTCCCAGATGATGCTAGAACTCTTTACTTAAACATAGGTAAGATGAAAAAGCTTTATGCTAAAGAACTTTCAATTATGCTACAAGATACTCTTGAAATCAAAAGAGAAGACGTTTATGCAGTAAGAGTCCATGATAAATATTCATTTATTACTATGAGTGAAGCAAACTGTGAAAGAACAATTGCTGAATTCAATGATAAAGAAATAAAAGGACGCACTGCATCTATCACATATTCAAACAAGGAGTAAAAAATGTTCATTGAACGCTTAGTAGTCGGCCCTTACCAAACAAATTGTTATATCTTAGGTGAGGAAGAAACACAGAGTGCTTGGATTATTGATCCAGGAGCTGAAGCTGCTAGCATAATTGAAGTTTTAAAATCCAGAAATATTTACCCTGGTTCTGTGTTATTAACCCACGGTCATTGGGATCATATTACCGCCCTTCCTGAATTAGTAAAAGAATATCCAGATCTAGAAATAGTTATTGGAGCAGATGATGCTAAATATTTAGGAGCTAAGGGAAAAACTAATATAGAAAAAGATTGCGCTGACAAAACCTTCCTGCAAAAATTTGACAGCGAACTTTCTTCTTTACCAGAACCTTCAATTTTACTTAGAGGTAGACAATTTTTACAAGATTGTAAATTAT
Source organism: uncultured Spirochaetaceae bacterium (assembly GCA_964457975.1). Taxonomy (GTDB): domain Bacteria; phylum Spirochaetota; class Spirochaetia; order Sphaerochaetales; family Sphaerochaetaceae; genus Pleomorphochaeta. The sequence continues at coordinate 37,941 of CAYWGU010000006.1, forward strand.
GGGTAATTCCAACACCAGGTCACACACCTGGTGGAGTATGTTATTATAGCGAAGAAGGTAATTTCCTTTTTTCGGGAGATACTTTATTTGCGCAAAGTGTTGGTCGCACAGACTTTCCTGGAGGTTCATACAAAGATATTGTTAAAAGTTGTCAAAGTCTAATGGATTTAGATGACGATGTAACAGTTCTTTCAGGTCATGGTCCAACAACAACAATAATGGCAGAAAGAAGCAACCCCTACTTTTAGATAAAAACACCTAATTAAAGAAAGGATCGAAATATATATTTCGATCCTTTTGTTTGATAATTATGAACAAAAAAATAGAATTAAGCAAAAGATATCTCTATCTTTCAATCAATCAATTCCACTTGTGTTTTTTAATTGGACGTTTACTTAGCTACCTTTTTTCGATAAACAGGTCTTTCTTCGCCTGATTTACATGGAACACAAAGAACCGCATAAGGAATTGCCCTTAATCGCTGTTCTGGGATTTCATCACCACATTTCAAGCATTTACCATAACAATGATTATGAATTCTAGATAGAGCATTATCTAGCGCTTGAAGTTTGTTTGCATCATAATCAGCATTTCTTTGCATTTTTTTAAATGCAAGATCCTCTGTAACTGAATCAATTGAATCATTAATTTGCTTTGAACCAACTAGTTCCCTAAATTCAGAATCTTCTTTTAAAAGACGATTCAACATTTCAAGCTTTTGGCTTTTGATTTCAACTTCCATTTCATTTAAAAATTCTTGTGTCATCAGGCTCTCCTGACCGCTCTGTCACCGCGAGTGTTTTTGATATGAGTAAGATGGGTAAAAAAAGCTTTCTAGTCAATATCTTTTTAGAAATTTCTTCTCGTTTCTAGTACATTTTTGCTAAATTTAATTTATTTAACTAAACATTTGACAACTACAAGGAAAAATACTCACTCAAATTAGTGTTTTTATCAATATTCACCTAACATATATTTATCTGCATACTTATTACAAATGACCATAAATTTATCATCTTAAATTTTATTATTTATTACCGTTTTTTTCAGCTTCATCTTTTTCTAAATCATTCAAACTCTTGGTCATTTTTTGGGTCAACTTTACCAATATTACAAGAACAACAATAACAACTATGATCATTACACTTTCAAGTGCGTTATTTCCATGATAAACCATAGCAAGTAATGTGAAACCTACAACAATGCTAAGAATTAGCACAACCATAGGAATAACAAATTTTATTTGCTTTTTAGTCATTGAATGCGCCCTCAATGGTGTCAAAGAATTCATCAAAAGTAGTGCAAAGTTTTAAATCTTTTTCTTTTTCCAAGATTTTTTTTGGAGCTCTAAACAAACATCCATAATCTGCTTTACGAATCATATTTAAATCATTATATGAATCGCCTGCAGCAAAGGTAGCATAATTCAAAGTTTTAAATGCATCTATTACCCTTCTCTTACCATCTTCTTGTCTGAGCTTGATATCAACAATTCGACCAGTTTCATCAACAATAAGGCTATTACAAAGGATTGTAGGCCATTTTAATTGCTGCATTAGTGGAGCTGCAAATTCACTGAATGTATCAGAAAGAATTACAACTTGATAGTTCTCTCTAAGTTTATCTAAGAACTCAAGTGCACCATCAAGTGGCTTAATTTTTGCAATTGTATTTTGAACATCTTTTAATTTAAAGTTATGCTTATCGAGAATATCCATTCTATATCGCATTAACTTTCTATAATCTGGTTCATCGCGAGTTGTTAATTTCAATTCTTCAATTCCAGTTTCCTTAGCAAATGCAATCCAAATCTCTGGAACCAAAACGCCTTCTAAATCTAGACATACTACATTCATAATTCTTTTCCTTAATATTTTAATGTTTTTGTTTAAAACAGTATTATGAAAAAAATTAATGTATTCAAGTAAACAAATGAAATTAGGAAAAAAAATCCTTATATAAACTGTATAATGGCTTATATAAGGAATTATTTAGAGCTGAAATTTATTTTACAAGCGTATCAGGATTGATATTATCCCTTTCAATATCTTTGAAATATTTGTAGGTATCAACTTTTAATTCACCACAAGAAGCTTCATCACAGATGAATATTGCTTTTGGATGCGTCTGAAGTGCACTGATTGTACAGGTATGTGAGACACCACCCTCAATGCCTTTAGAAAGGGCTGCAGCTTTAGCGTGACCATTTACAACCAATAACACCTCTTTAGCAGATGTTATTGTTCTAACACCCACAGTAAGTGCTGTGCTTGGAACCTTTGAGGTGTCACCACCAAAGAAACGACTGTTAACAATCTTTGTATCATAAGTTAGAGTCTTAACTCTTGTTAAAGAGCTAAGAGAGCTAAAAGGTTCATTAAATGCAATGTGACCATCACAACCAACTCCACCTAAGAAAAGATCAATTCCACCATAAGATGCAATTCGTTTCTCATAATCATTGCACTCACCCACAAGATCTTTTGCCATACCATTAAGTATATTTATATTATCTTTTTTTATATCTACATGAGAGAAAAAATTATCCCACATGAAATAATGATAACTTTGTTCATGATCTTCATTAAGTCCTACATATTCGTCCATGTTAAAAGTTACAACATTTTGGAATGATACATAACCACTTTTATTTAAGCGAATTAATTCTTTGTAAGTTCCAATTGGAGAGGAACCTGTTGGAAGCCCCAGTACGAAAGGCTTCTTAGCTGTAGGCATAGCATCATTTATAGCATTGGCTATATAACGGGCAGTCCAATTGGACATATCAGTATAATCTTTTTCAATTATTAATCTCATTTTTAAAATCTCCTTCTTGATGACCATAGAATAAGATTTAAAGAGAGGGTATTCAAGTAAATCTCCAAAAATAAAATATATTTTGCTAATTATTCTGTCTTATTGATTATTCCACCACAGATGATATCATCATCCTTGTAAATAACAAGAGATTGGCCTTGTGTGGCAGCTTGGATAGGTGGATCGAAGTTTGCTTTAATATGCACCTCACCATCATCACCTTTAAAAGATTCAATTTTTGCTTTAACTGGAAGACCTGTGGATCGTATCTTTACAGAGTACATTCCATCTTCAATTGTAGTATATTTTTGCCATACAACTTGATTTGCTTCAACTTCTGCATTGTAAGTTTCATCTTTAAAACCAACTACAACTTCATTTTTCTTAGTATCAAGTTTCAATACATACAAGGGGTCACTAGCAGCTATGCCAAGGCCTCGTCTCTGTCCAATTGTATAATGAAATAATCCATTATGAGCTCCAAGGATGGCTCCCTCACCATTTACAATGTTACCAGGTTTTGCGTCAACATCAAGGAGATCTGCATAATCACCATCAAAGAAATCTTGGCTTTCAGTTTGCTCTTCCTTATGAAATTCCTGCTCAACATCAATTGCTCTTATTTCATCTTTTGTATAATTGCCTAGAGGGAAAAGTGTAGAGGATAGTTGTTGTTGTGTTACTCGATATAAGAAATAAGATTGATCTTTTATTGGATCTTTTGCTCTTCTGATGAAGAATCTTCCATTCTCTTCAATAATCTTAGAATAATGACCTGTAGCAAATTTATCAAATTCAAGTCCTGCTTTTCTTGCAGCATCAACCATAGCTCCAAATTTAATTTTTACATTGCACCAAACACATGGATTTGGGGTTCTTCCATTAAGATATTCACTCTTAAAATTAGACAATACAGCATCTTCAAAGGTGGAGGAAACATCTACAATTGTATGCTCTATATCCATGGATTTGCATAGTTCTTTTACCTTTATAAGCTCCTCTTCTTTATTTGGAGCAAAACAATAATTTGTGCCCATAGGATTTGCAATCTTGCTACTTTTACCATTGCCTAGCAACATGGTAACTGCACTTACTTCATAACCCTTCTGCTTTAATAAATAAGCAGATACAGCAGAATCTATACCACCACTCATACCAACAAGAACCTTCATAAATAATCTCCTACATGCATAATTATAACCTTATAATAAAGCTATTATAAAAAAAATTAAACATCAAAGCTTTAAAATAAAACAAACTCCCTACGCAATTGTAAGGAGCTTGTGAAACGAGAGCGACGGGGATCGAACCCGCGATCTACGGCGTGACAGGCCGTCGCGATAACCAGCTTCGCTACGCCCTCATAACATTAGTGAAACTATAGGAAATTGCAGTTTATGTCAACATCCTTTTATATATTTTTTATATTTATGTTTATACTAAATTATTTTAGAAAAAGGAAACAAATCAAAGCCCCACCAATTCTTTTTTATAACGCAATCGTTAAAACTCCACCTCTTTTTCTTATACTTTAAATTAAAATATATCCCATATAAATAAAATCCAACCATATCGATTAACCAGAATAATTTCAAATATTAAAAATTTCCAAATCAAAGGTAGCCTTTCAGCTACCCTTGATACAAAGTAATTCTTTCCATCTATTTTAGTAAATTTATTTTGATTGCTTTAGTTGTTTTTCAAGCATGATTGATAATATAGTTTTATCTGTTTGTTCCATTCCTTCATGAGATATTCTTGATAAAAAGTCAAATGATTGAATGCAATCAATTCCAACAATTCCTGATTCAAGACCAGGACCAAATCCTTTTATTGCAAGCTTGCATGCTAGATTTGCACTGTTAACACATGAATAAATTTTAAGCGCACAGGTCATTTTAGCACCATCACAGATTATTCCTGTAAGATTTCCTATCATTACATTTACAGCTTTGTTGATGTCATCACAGGTGCCATCCATTAAGTAAACAAGACCACAGGCTGTTCCAATTGATGCAGTAAATGCACCACATAAAGCCGATAATCTGTCTTTTCTAGCTGTAAGTGACAATCCAATTAATTCTCCAATGCATAAAGCACGAGATGTTTCTTCATCACTTTTTTTCAAATATTTTGCAAGTGTAATTACCGGAACAGTAATTGTTATACCTTGATTGCCTGATCCACTGTTAATAACAACTGGAAGTGGACATCCGGCCATTCTAGCATCTGCTGCAGATGCAGCAAGTGTTGCACCAAGGCTATAAGCTTCATTAAGGGACCGTGGGGGTTCGTGAAGACCTTCATATGTTATCCTACCTACTGCTAGACCATAATCACTCTTCAATGCATGGTGAGCTATTTCTAGATTTGTCTTTGCAGCTGATAGCAATAAATCAGCAGTCTCCTTTGGCATATTCTTTGAGAAGTCTAATATTTCTTGCAAGGTAACAGAGGACATAAAATCGGCATCAAGTGCATCTGAGGAACTTGGAGAGCAAGAAGCATTTAAAGGATCATCAAGCAGTACCTTTCCATCTTTTTCCAAATAAGAAAAATGGGAATGGGTTCCACTTATTATAGCACAGCTTGTATGCTTTTTATTGGAGCACATAACTTTAATATAGAGAGGTTGAATTCCCTCCATCATATTTAGTTCAACAGGAATGCCAGCAGCTTTCTTACGCATTTCATTTGATACATCAGTTAAGATACCCAAACCTTGTTGTATGTTACCACCAGCAACTCCAAGAGCAACTGCTACATTGATACCTTTTTGATCGCAATTTGGAATTCCGACACCCATGGCATTCTTTACCATATCGCGGCTTGTTTCAATTACAACATTCTCACATTCGCCTTCAAGCAGCTGAGAAGCCCTTGCACCTGCTAAAGCACTTGCAGCTGGTTCGGTACATCCCATTGCAACCACAATCTCTCTATTTAATAATTCTATAAATTTGTTATTTTTCATAGATAAACTATATCATGAGATTTTAGAGTTTACAAGAAAATTAATTAAATTACAAAATATCTAATTATAATTGTGTTTAATGTAAAATTACTTACAGATTATTGAGATGGTGGTAATTTATTTAAAACTTAAATGAATAAGAATTCATACATACATTTCTAAAAAACTATAGTTTAGAGCCCTAAGAATAAATACTAAGGACTCAAACCTAACTCTTTCGTAAGTTGAAATTATTCCCCAATTAAATATTCAACGGTATAATAATTACTTGCCCTTGTAATTTTTTCTTGTAGAGCTTCAAGTTCCAAATCATATTTTTCTAGCTTAGCCAATAAAACATCTGACTCATCACCGTAACCTTCATCCATCATGCTTTGATTTTGTTTTATTTTTTCATCCAACATGCTTTGTGAGAGTTCTTTGAATTCAATATTTGAAGTACCATAATCCATTTGAACTAGAGCCTCATTTAGTCGCTGCATAATTTGATTTCTTGTATCTTTGGTATCAAGATAAGCATCCTTTTCTTTTATGATCTTGCGCTCTACATCATTCAAGGCTTTGCCTCCATCCCAAATGGTATCAGTTACAACAAGAGTTACATTTAATAGGCAATTATCATTGTTATAAAAATCATCTTGAAAAAGAGACTTGCAAGCACCCTGGTATGCAAGCTCAACTTGAAGTGCTACATCAGGTTTCCAATAAAGACTATTTTGTGCAACATGTCTGGTTTTAGTGCTTACATTTTCAAGCAAACTCAAAATGCCAAAGGTCTCTCTAGTTGGACTTACAGCTCTTGCAAGCAAGTCATTCCAATCACCTGCAACTATTGCTTTCATTGCAACTTCATCAGGAATGAATTCAATATCATCAACTTTAAGAGCTGTATTACCAACCAATGTTCTAATGGCGGTAAGTTGATTGTTTAGCTCCATGTTTAACTGCTTCAAACCAACTACAACACCTTTTGCTTTTACCTGTGCTTCAAGAACTTGTTGTTTTGTAAGAATACCATTCTTAAAAGAATCTTCACTAATTACAACAAATCTTGAAGTTACAATTTTTTGCTTACCAAGGTTAACCATCATTTTTTTTATGTAATATATACCAGACTCTCTTGCTTTAAGTTCACTTGCTAGCTGCTTCTTTAGCAATTGTCGCTGTAAATTTCTTACAAGCTCTACATTGTCATAAATCTCCACAGAATCAGTCAACTTTCCCCAGGTAAATATTGATTGAGTTATCTTTACATTAAAATTATATAGAGTATCAAGGATAATTTGTCCTTCTGGCGGATTTACCATGTAGGTACCGGTTGCTAAGAAATCAACTGTAGGTTGGAAACTCGCTCTTGCATCCTTTGAATCCAACCTAGCTAAATCTGATATATTTCTTGCCTTGTTCAATGACACATTGTTTAACTCCATCATGTCCTGCAACTGTGCATTTGTATAAGCAAATGCAACCGATGCAGATAAAATGAGAATTGAACAAAAAGCAACTATTTTTTTTGTTTTCATTGGCTATTCCTTATTATAGTTTTATGGTAGAAATTTTAGTTGCAAGATCCCTGCTAACCATCAAAATATTAAATTGAAGTTCATTCAGGAGTAACATCCCATTATTTTTCATGTTTATATATCTTCATCTTCTACACTGCTATATTTAATTAAAGAGCCATCCAAGTTGCAACCAGGAAGTCCTTTATCACATCTATAAACACCACCATTCCTTTTTGCTCGTTTTTCTTTTTTAATCAAGCTCAAACGCTCTGTTACATAATAAACAGTTGGAACAACAAATAAGGTTATTAAAGTTGAGGTAAACAAACCTCCAACAATGGCTTGTCCAAGTGGAGCATATAATTCTGAACCGCCTCCAAGGGAGAAAGCCATAGGAACAACACCAAGCATTGTTGATAAACTTGTCATCAGGATAGGTCGCAGACGAGAAGCCGCACCCCTAACTACAACTGCTTTTAAGTTTTCTATAGTTTCAGGTAATACCTTTCTTTTTTTATTAAAATAGTCAATTAGAATAATACCATTATTAACTACGATACCACCTAATGATAGCAGTCCCAATGTAGCAATCAGGCTAATTGTTGAACCAAAGGCTAGCAAACCTAAAATAACACCAATCAAACAGAAAGGAATTGTGAACATTATAATCAAGGGTTGCTTGAACTTTTCAAATTGAAATACCATAACCATATAAACAAGGAACCATGCAATTAAAATTGCAGTTAGCATTGGTTTTATTGATTTGCTAATAAGTTCTATTACTCCACCAGGTCTAGTTGTTATTCCATCTGGTAGAGGATTCGCCTTCAAATAATTATTGATGTGTGAGTTAATAGGAGAGGCATCCTCAGATACAAGTTTTGCACTTACAGTGATGGTTTTTGCTCTATCTATATGATTGATTGCTGATAAGGAATTTTCTACATTAATCTCACCAAGATTGGCAAAACTAATCAGATTCCCAGAAGCTGATACAATTTCCATCTTAGCAAGACTGTCAGATGTAATTGGCGTATCATTCATATCACTGTGGATTTTAATATCATACAGCTTTCCATCTTCATCATGGTATACACCAGCATCCAATCCACTAAATAATATCATTGAGGTAATACCAGCTTCATAGGAATTAACACCCACACTGCTCAAGAGTTCATGGTTCATATCAAGCTGTAGAGTAGAACTATCATAATCAGTATTGATTGCAGTGGTAACCACTGTATAATCAGTTGCCATTTCAGTTTCAAGCCCTTTAGCTACTTTGTATAGCTCATAAATATCTTCACCTACAAGTGTAATACCATATCCACCACCACCTGTTACATAACCAAGCAGCTGGTCAAAACCACCATTGTTTACTGTTACTGTGCAATCTGGAATATTTGCAGAAAGATCTTGTTGCACCAATAAAATAATTTGATGAACATCCCGTTGTCTTAAATTTTTATCAGTCAAAACAATATGTAAATTAGCTTGATTCTTAATGTTAGTGCTTATAGCCTGACCATCATTTCCACTATATGCAATGTAGGAATAAATTTCAGGAACTGATTCTAGCACTCTATCAATTACCGTCATTGTTTTAGCTCTAGTTTGTTCAACAGAGTATCCCTGAGGATATTTTAGTTGTATATCAAAACTATTCATATCAACAGAAGGTAAATATGTGAAACCCAATGTTCTTACTACAAATAAGGTTAAAAGTAAGACGGAACAAGCAAGAATAATAACATAGCGATGAGTCTTCATTGACCACTTAAGTGCGTTTCTATAATGATTTTCAACTCTATCCATTAAACGGTTAAAAAGTCTCTTTCTTTTCTCTGCTGGTTTCTTCTCTTTTAATATGTGTTTCATTAAGTAAGGAACAATAACAACAGCTGTAATAAAGGCTCCGCCAATTGCTAGAACAAGTACCAATGAAATATCATGGAGTATCTGTCCAAGTAATTCATTAAGAAATAATATTGGAATGAATACAACAATGGTTGTTACAGCTGATGCAAAAATGGCAAATCCAACTTCATCAGCACCTAAAAAGATGCTTTCATCAAGGCTCCTTGTCCCCTTGCTATAATATCTAAATACCTGTTCAATCATAACAATTGAACCATCTACAATCATACCAATAGCAAGTACCAAACCAGCACTACTTAAAACATTTACTGTCATTCCAGTAATTCTCATACCTATAAAGGTAAATAAGATGGATAGAGGAACTGAAAGTGAAATAATCAAAGTTGCTCGAAAGTTGCCTAAAAATAAGGCAATAACTAGAATTGCAAAGATCAAACCTTGAAGACCAGATTGAAGAACAGTATTTATGGCAACCTTTGTAAACTTACTTGTATCATCTATAATTTCAAAGTTAAGTACGCCACCACTTTTCAGGGTTTCTTCTTTCATAATTTCTTTTGCAGCATCGGTTATTTCAATGATGTTACCACCACTACGTTTTGATATTTCAACAACAACCAGCTCACCTTTAGCTCCATCTACATAGTATTCTGGAACTTCATAGTCAAGAGTTACGTCTGCAACATCTCTCATACGTATGATTACATTGTTATCACCAACACCAACAGGTAAACCTTGAATATCAGCAATTGTATTAAAATCACCTTTATACCTTATATCAATGCTCTTGCCCTGATACTCCCCCGTTCCAAGTGGTAACTTTACATTATTTGATTTAAGTGACTCATAGACATCAACAACACTGATTTTTTTAGCAACAAGATCGTCAAGTCTTAGTTTAACACTTACTTGAAGATCCTTATCACCTTTAATATTAACAGAAGACACACCTGCAATTTGGTTAAATCTAGGCTTTAAATCATTTATAGCATAATCAGAAACCTTACCAATATCATCACCAGCACTAACACTGATTATAAGAACGGGAAGCAGATCACCTCCACCAACCATTACCTGCGGTTCACCTAAAAGGTTTTCAGGTAAATCATCAAGTAGCTGTGATATTCTGTATCTTATTCCTTCTAATTGATCATAAGGATCAAGTCCATCATTAAAAGTTACTTCAATATATGAATAACTATTATTGCTTTTACTGGTCATAGATTTATAGTTTGGAAGTGTTACAAATTCATCTTCAAGAATCTTTGTAACATCCATTTCGACATCTTCAGCACTGGCACCAGGATAGACAGTAATAATTTGAACAGTTGGTAATGAAATATCACTTACAAATTCCAGTGATAGACCACTAAAAGAATAGCCAGCAAAGGCAATCAAAGCAATCAATATCATGGTTATTATTGTTGGGTGCTTGACGGAAAGATGAAAGATTTTCACTATTTTGCTCCTTTAATATTTACTATCTGTTGGTCAAATACAGTATTTTGACCATCAGTAATAAAGCTAAAAGATGCATATTTTGAAGGAATTTCAAAATAGTCTTCATTCTCCATTGTGATATTTAATTCTTCAGGACTTAAGTAATTTGCAGTGGAATCAGATGAATCATAGTAATAAACACTGCCATCCGTTTTCCTTGCATATTGAGGAAGCAATAAAACATCTTCAACACCTTCATATGCTATTGTTGCCATTACATACATACCAGGTCTAAAGTAACTTAAATCACCTTTAAGTTGACATGCTAATACAAACACCTTTGATTCAGGTTTTATGAAAGGTTCAATGTTTAATACATCTGCCGTGGTAGATACACCATTACTTGGCCTTTGAATTGTAATTTTCATTGTATATTCATTGCGTTTGAAAACTTCAAAGTATTTCTCTGGAACTTGAATATTCACAATCTGATTAGATAAATCAGCAATTACTGCCATAGGTACAGTGGAGGATGCAATGGAGCCTTTAGCTTGTGGAGCTGACAAAACAGTACCAGATACCGGTGCTTTTATAGTTGCATAACCAAGTTGGGTTTTTGCTTGCTCTAATTGTGCTTTAGATTCATTCATCATTGCTTTAACTTCATCAAAATTCTGCGCACTGATTGAGTTGTTATCATAGAGCTTTTTTACTCTATCATAAGTACTCTTGTAAGCAGTATATGCAGCTTCTGCTTGTAATTTTTGCTGCAGGAGTATTGTTGTATCAATCTGTGCTAGAACTTGATCTTTTTGCACATAATCACCAACACCTACAGAATAATCTTCAATTTTACCTTCGACAAATGGTATGACTAAAATCATATCCTTTGCCTGTATGTAAGAAGGTAGTTGCACCTTTCTTTCAATTGAACCTATTATTGGATATTCAACCACCACCATTGGAGAAGGAGTTTCATATTCCACTACTTTTTTATGAGATATTGTATAACTAATAAAACCAATTAAGAGTCCAAGAATTACAAAAAAAACAAGGTACCGAAATACAACAGGTAAAATCCTTTTTTTTCTTTTCTCCATTTTTTCATCATCAATTTTCTTTTTCATTTTTTCTTCTCTTGAATAGTCAAAGTAAAGTCAAATGCAACTTAATTCCATAGCAAACCTAAAAAAACTGTTGTTACATAAACCCTTTCTTGTTCTATAATAAATGTCATAACATAATCGGCTACTTCAGCTGCTTAGCTGTTAATGTTAGCTTTCTTTGAAATATACTTTCTATACAATCTATTATTATTCACCTTGGTTCTTCTCTGTTAAGTTACATGAGTGGATTTTGATTAATATTTCTATATCCTGTGGTACCTCTTTGAGACTTTTTTTATACAACCTTCAGATAGCAAATGAGTAAGCCTACCTTCTTCTTTAAGCAGGTAATAAGCTTATTACAACCCCTTCCTTCCAATGAATGGTGAATAAAACAACTCTCTTCTCATTTCCTTTATTTCAGTATTTCGTAATATATTCATAATGGTCCAAATAAAGGTATATTAAATGCCCTCTCTTTAACTTTTGTAGCTTTGTAACACTTATTTTTCAATTTGTTACAAGTCAATTCTATGCCCTAAAGAGTTACAAGTCAATTCTCAACTAC
>CAYWGU010000007.1:0-3779 GCA_964457975.1 uncultured Spirochaetaceae bacterium
CCAAGATGATTAACTTTATTATTATGAACTTTAATTAATAATCTGGCTCTTCGTTTTTCACGTTCAGTTGATTCATTTGATTGCAATATTGAATTAATATAAATTAAATCATCCTCTTCAAGATTAATTGAAATACGATAAGCTCTAGTTTTCATTTTTTTATACCTCATCTTATATAAAACTATAACATGCGAGATTGATAAAAAGTAGAATCATTATTGTATTAAAACAGAAATATTTTAATAGGTTGTTTAAATCTCCAGAAAAACTTATTTTATTAGAAAGAAAATCATAGTCTTTAGAACGGTAGGTCACCAGAATAGGCCATATAGCAATAAAGGTTTGTAATTGGATTGAAATAAAACCGGCTATTTTATTCGATGCTGTAGCTTTTTTCTGAATTTTAAAATAGATAGGCTCCATCACTAGGATAAATAAGTTCAATAAGTTTGTGAATCTTTATGGACATCGATACAAATAAAAACTAGTATAGTTTATATGAGGTGTTCTTCTATTTGTATGAGGTAATGCAGGCTTGTGTTGATTTTTATAGATTAACTGCAATACTGCTAAATCCACGATCCTACAAACTAGGGGGCACTTCATTTTTATATTAATACATGCGACAGCTTGTATTCCTTCTATAGGATTGTTAAATTATAAACATAAGGATAACACCATGAAAACAATAGAATATTTTAAATTAGAAGTCACTCAATTAGGAATGCCATTATATAATAAACAAACTATAGAAATAAATAGCAATGGAGAGATACAGCAAACTTTATCTCCAATGGTTTATTTAGGTCAAGCTAGAATTTATAACTACACAATAGCTGAAGCAGATATAAAAGAATTCTTGAGCACCATTGATATATCTTCTTGGACGGTGATTAAAAAGAAGAACTCATTAAATACTTCATGGTCCTGCTTTGTTAAATATTCAGATGGTATCACCATCTCAGATAACGGTTATCGTGCATTGGAGATGAGTCAAGTTTATCAAGATTTTGATTCCAAATTATTGGAGATGGTTCCTTTTATTGAAAGACCTTGGTTATTTACAGAATAGCCCATAATTATCATGCGACGGAATAATAAATATTCAGGCGATAAATGATGATAAGATGTTTATATTTTCTTTTGATAAAGATCACATCGTATGATATAAATTTGATAGTTCAAGAATCTAGAAGGTAAATTGATGCAATTTGAATTAAGAAAGGTAGCAAATAATACTTATTATTTTAATGATACAAATAGAGTCATGTTATATAAAACGGCAAACAGCTCTGTTGTTCTTTTTGATTCTGGAAAGAATCATAAAGCAGGTGTTAAAATACTCGATGTAATTAGAGAAAATGGTTGGACCTTACAAGCTATATATTTAACACATTCTCATGCAGATCATATGGGTGGTGCAGCTTTTTTAAATGCTGAAACAGGATGCCCTGTTTATTGTCCTGAAAATGAAAGATTCTTAACTGTTCCAACCATATTTGAGCCTGGATTTATGTATGGAGGATTTCCTCCCAATGAGATGAGATTACCTTTTCTCTGTGCACAGCCCTGTGAAACTTTATTGTTGACTGAAGATAAATTACCTAAAGGTATTACCATGTTTCCCTTACCAGGTCATACATTTAATATGTATGGTTTTAAAACAGAAGATGAAGTTTATTTCTTAGCTGATGCTTATGTTGGTGATGAGATAATATCGCATCATCCTATATCCTTTTTATATGATGTAGAGAAATATTTAGAAACCTTAGATATGTTGGAAAACCTTGAAGGAGAATACTATATTGCAGCTCATGCTTATACTTCAAACAATATTCATCCTGTTTTATCTAAGAACAGAGACAGTGTCTTAGCAGTAATTGATACAATCCTAAATATATTAAAAGAGGAAGATTGTAATTTTGATCAATTACTTGCAAAGCTATTTACTCATTTTGATTTGGTAATGAATTTTATTCAACATTACCTAGTTGGGTGTACAATTAAAAGTTATTTAATGTATTTAAGAAATCAAAAAAAAATAAAGACCAAAGTAGTAGATAATCAGCTACTCTGGTATGCCTCATAATACAATTACATCCTTTCCATAAACAGCACCAACAACAAACTTAGCATGGTTAGTTGTTGTGTTTTATCATCATTTCAAAGCTAAACTCAGTTTCTTATTATGTAATGTCTTACTTAAATCCGTGTGCTGATGGTACATAAAAAACAATAAATTATTAACAAAAAAAGACATCTTTTTGAAAATAGATAGGATTTTGTAAAAAATAAACGGACTGAATTCTGTAAAATACAGAAGACAATCCGCTATTTGTTGCATTGCAGATTCCAAATAGATACATACATTACAATTTAGTTAAATTCCTTGTTGTCTACTTCAGCAGTAATTTCAGCTCTTTCCTTACTAATAAGCTCTTTCTTTAAGTTAATAAGTTTCTCTGAAAGACTTACCTTATAAATGTGAGGATTGATCTGTCTCTTATAGGATTTATGAAGAGGGAGTAAATTAGATTTAGCAAAAGCTTGAATTTCAGTAAGTGATTTTGAATCATCACATCTTACACCTTTTTCCATTTTCTTTGTTAGAAGAGGAGTGCAGCTTGTATACTTTGATTCTTTAAGTTTGAAGTAGTCAGAATCACTGAAGGGATGATAGAAAGTATAATCATTACCAGCGGTTATGATCTCGTCATTTAAGGTTATTAAATCAGCAAGGGAACCTGAATCCTTATCATAAAATCTGTAAACTTGCTTAACTCCAGGATTTGTTGTCTTACCAAAGCTGTTTGAGATCTTCATGGTAGGAATATACTTACCATCTTTTCCGTCTTTAGCACATAGTTTATAAACACCATTTAATGATGATTGGAAACCACCTGTTACAAGATGAGTACCAATACCCCAACTATCAATTGGAGCATTATCAGCTACCAGTGCTTGAATGATTTCTTCCGTCATATCATTGGAAATACAGATTATTGCATCTTGCAGTCCTGCAGCATCTAAGGTATCTCGAATTTGACGTGGTAAATAACTCATATCTCCACTATCAATTCTAACACCAATAGATTTGCCTTTTTTCTTTTGTTCAAGACCAACAATGATTGCATTATCAATGCCACTACCAAGAGTATCATAGGTATCAATTAAAAGAATTGCATTATTAGGATAGACGTTTGCAAAGGTTCTAAATGATTCAAGTTCACTTTCAAAGCTCATTATCCAGGAGTGTGCCATTGTACCAGCTACTGGGATACCAAACTTTTTACCTGCTAGGGTGTTGCTGGTTACGCTTGTACCACCAATATAAGAAGCTCTAGCAGCACTTAATGCACCATCTTCACCTTGGGCACGTCTGAGTCCAAATTCCATTATCTCGCCCCCCTTACTTGCGTAACGCATGCGAGATGCCTTTGTTGCAATAAGAGTTTGGAAGTTTACAGTATTCAGCAAGAGGCCTTCAATTAATTGAGCTTCAATTAACGATGTATGAACACGCATAAGTGGCTCACCAGCGAAAGCTACTTGTCCTTCATCAAAAGCATATATATCTCCACAGAACTTATAAGTTGAAAGATATTCTAAAAAGTCATCATCAAATTTATTCAAAG
The DNA here is from genome assembly GCA_964457975.1 of uncultured Spirochaetaceae bacterium. Lineage (GTDB taxonomy): Bacteria > Spirochaetota > Spirochaetia > Sphaerochaetales > Sphaerochaetaceae > Pleomorphochaeta. Next base: position 3,636 of record CAYWGU010000007.1, read on the forward strand.
TTCTAAGGTATTCAATATCGCTTTCATCAAAGTTGAAGTTTTCTAATTTTTCAAGAATGGAATCCAAACCTGCAAATAGAGCATACCCGCCATTAAACGGATTGGTTCTAAAGAACATATCAAAAACTACTTGGGGATTGTAAT
>CAYWGU010000007.1:3879-49945 GCA_964457975.1 uncultured Spirochaetaceae bacterium
CCATTAAACGGATTGGTTCTAAAGAACATATCAAAAACTACTTGGGGATTGTAATTTGATTTAAAAAATCCCTGCATCATTGTTAACTCGTAGAAATCAGTAGTAAGTGCACTAATTCTCATGTATTATTCCTTTTGCTATTTTGCTTCAATCTCATCAAAACCAGTATATGGAATCAATGCTTTTGGCATTTTAATTGAACCATCTGCTGTTTGATAGTTTTCAAGTACTGCTACCATTGCTCTAGATAAAGCTATAGCTGTACCATTTAACATGTGTACAAATTGAACCTTACCTTCATCATCACGATAGCGAGTTTGAAGTGATCTTGATTGGTAATCTGTGCAGTTACTTGTACTTGTTACTTCACCATATTCACCTTCATTACCACGACCAGGCATCCATGCTTCAATATCGAATTTTCGATATGCAGGAGCACCTAAATCGCCAGTACATGTATCAACAACTCTATAAGATAGACCTAAGCCTTGGAAGATTTCTTCTTCTATAGCTAATATCTCTTGATGAAATGCATCACTTTGTTCTGGAAGACATATTATGAACATTTCAAGCTTTGAGAATTGGTGAACTCTGTATAGACCCTTTGAATATTGACCAGCTCCACCAGCTTCTCTTCTAAAGCAGTGTGATAAACCTGACATCTTTATTGGAAGATCTTTTTGATCAAGAATTTCACCTCTGTAGTAACCACCAAGAGTGATTTCTGCAGTACCTACCAAGCAAGTATCGGTACCTTCAATTGTATAGATGTTAGATTCAGTTCCACGAGGATTGAAACCAATACCCCTAAGAACTTCTTCTTTCGCTACATCTGGAGTAATGAAAGGAGTAAAGCCATGTTTGATTACAATATCCATAGCATATCTTTCCATTGCCATCTGTAGAATTACGGCTTTATTTTTTAAGTAATATGATTTAGCACCAGAAACCTTAGCGCCCTTATCAAAATCAATTAAATCGAGTTTTTCGCCGATTTGAACATGATCTATTGGTTTAAAATCAAATTTTGTAGGTTCACCAAAAAACTTAATTGCAAGGTTGTCTTTGTCTTCCTTACCAACTGGAGCATCAGGATGAGCATAGTTAGGAATTTGTGCACCAATGGTGAAATATTCCTCTTCAACTTCGCTTAAGCTCTTTTCAATTTCAGCGATTTTAGTTTTTAATTCTTTTCCTTGAGCAATTAACCCCTGACGAGTGTCACTGTCCATCTTGCCTTTCATTTTGGAAGCATTGGTATTTCTAGCTGCTCTTAATTCTTCTGTTTCCTGTAAAAGATTGGCTCTTACAACCTGTAGTTCTTCAACTCGAGCAAGATCTACATTCATAAATCTGTTTTTAATGTTTGAAGATATTTCGTCATGTCTGTTTTTAATTTCTTTTAAATCGATCATATTCTTTTTCCTTTTAGGATTATCTTAAATTTATTTTAGGCATTTTTTAAAAAATGTACCAGTGAAAAGTATCTATTTTTCTAAATCTCGTGACTTTTGAGCCGCATCACTTACAGCATTAATTACAGTATCATCAAAGTTACCCTCAGCCAAAGCCTTAATACCTTCTATTGTGGTTCCACCTGCAGAGCAAACCTTAACCATCATGTTGATTGGATTATCTTTATCCATCTTATAAAGTGCTAAAGCACTTTCCATTGTGGAGAAAGCAATCTCTGTTGATTGATCGTATGGGATGCCTTCACGAGTACCACCAAGAGCCAATGCATGTGCAAATTCAAATATATAAGCAATTGCGCTACCACTTATTCCTATGAATGCAGAGAATTTGTCTTCACTTAAAATAAAGCCTTGACCAATTGATTGTGCAATATTCATGGCATTGGATAAATGAAGTTTACTGCAGTTATTATGAGGTGCAACAGCGGTTACTGATGCTCTGGCTTTTGCTGCAATATTTGGCATGAAACGTACAATTTCATTTGATGAAATGTTGTTTGAAAGGGTAGTGAGAGGAACTCCTGCAGCAATTGAAATAAATGCAGTTTCATCATTATGGGAGATTTTTATCTCATCATAGATCTTTGGAAGTATTTGAGGTTTAACACATAAAACAACGATAGCACTGTTTTTAATGAGGGATGTGATATCTTTGTAGGAAAATGTTTTTGTTCCTTCACCTTCAATAAAAGTTCTTTCTTTTGAAACTTGAGTTGGATTTGCATCGAATAAACCGATGCTATAGTTTGTTTTATCTTCTTTGTTTTGATAAGAAATTGCTCTTGCAATTGCCGATCCCATGTTTCCCAAGCCAATGAAGCTAATTGTTGCTTCTTTTTTACTTTGTTTTTTAGTAAGGTTTAGTTCTAACATTTTATACTTCCTTTTTTTTAATTAGTTTTAATTTTTCCATTGTAAGTCATGAAGATGTCCTGTTTCACTCAAACCTGGAAAATCTAGCTGTCTTAAAACTTCATAGGCTGCAATAGCAACACTGTTTGAAAGATTTAAAGAGCGTGTTTCCTCTCTCATAGGAATCTTTACACAAGCCTCTTCGTTTTCTACCAATACTTTTTCAGGAATACCTTTGGTTTCCTTCCCAAATATAAGATAGATGTCGTTAGGACCTGTATAATCTACTTGGTGATAAGATTTAGGGGCTTTTGTTGTAAACATAAAAAGCCTTTCACCTTTTTTCGCCGTCATGAATTCATCAATCGATTTCCATTTTGTGATGTTGAGTTGGTTCCAATAATCGAGACCTGCTCTTCTAACATGTTTTTCATCAATGCTAAATCCAAGTGGATATACCAAATCTAGGGAGGCTCCAATAACAGCACAGGTTCTTGCAATGTTACCTGTGTTCTGTGGAATCTCTGGTTCAAATAATACTATATGAAGTGCCATAATTAATCCTTTTATGAATAAATTTACCATTTATCATATATGCTATTCAATACTATATGACAAATGGCTTTTGTAATTAGATAAATTCGAGTTTTGGATGATTCTCTTTAATAAATAAAAGAACCTTCTGATGTCGTACATCACCTGAAAGTCCTTCGCACTTTGTATCAAAACGCTTAACTCTAAGGTAAAAAAGGAACATCTGAATAAAAGACCTTCGTGTCTTTTGTAGCGATGCTTTATATATTCTCTTCTGTCTTCTTCTATTGAACTTACTTATATATCTTTTTTCAATGAATATTTTAAAGAATGCAAAAATAGCAACAATAATCGTTGTGCTTATTAAATAAGAATAATGACCTACAAAATAGGCTGTAACCTCATGAGCTAGCATGATTATTATAAAGGAGCCAATAATTTCTCCAATAGTGGTAAGAGTTTGAGCACCATTAAAAGATTTTGTGCTTTTCTCAATTGATACTGCAATTTTATGAATCATTTTATTGGTTTCTTTTATAATTGATTCTCCTTCTTTTTTATCTCTCAAGCAAACAAAGGTGCTTTTAATTTCAGCTTTAAATACCTTTTCAATCCTACTGTGAGAATAATTAAATACCCATTCCATATTATACATATCAAGATTATCTTCAATTGCAACTAATTCTTCAAATAAATTGTCGACAAGATCCATCTGAAGACCCTTTTCTTCTTCTTCAGTTAAATCGATGCGATTTAAAATCTCATCTTTTATCCCATTCATTATTTTTTGCCTCTTGACAAGGAGTTTAGTTAAAGAGCCTAAAAAATACAATATAAGTAATAGAAAATATGAGAAACTATTAACATTAAATACTTATTCCTTTATATTTACTCCATTATGTTTGAAATATTAAAATCAGTCCTCTTTGGAATACTTGAAGGTATTACAGAATGGCTTCCAATCAGTAGTACCGGGCACCTTTTATTGTTAGATCAATTTTTAACACTTAATGTAAGTGAAACCTTCAAAGGGTTGTTTATGGTTGTAATTCAACTTGGAGCAATATTAGCTGTTGTTGTGCTTTACTTTTCAACATTAAATCCTTTCGCATTTAAAAAAAATTATGAAGAAAAAAAGAATACCTGGATTTTATGGTTGAAGGTAATTGTTGCAACAATCCCCGCAGGTATTATGGGATTTCTCTTTGATGATATTGTTGGTGAGTATCTTTCAATATGGCAGGTAATTGTCGCAGCTCTTTTTGTCTATGGTATTTTATATGTTGTAATAGAAAAAAGAGGAAAAAACAGGGTAATGAGAGTTAAAACTATCGATGATATGAGCTACAAAGATGCTCTTATAATGGGACTCTATCAAGTACTCGCCTTGGTACCTGGAACCTCTCGTTCGGGTTCAACCATTTTAGGTGGTATAATAACTGGAATAGATAGACCTGTTGCAGCCAAGTTTTCCTTTTTCATGGCAATACCTGTTATGTTTGGAGCATCTCTTTTAAAAATAGTTAAGCTTGGTTTTAGTTACAGTGAACAAGAATATGCAGTCCTTGCAGTTGGATGCATTGTATCCTTTATTGTATCACTTCTTGTAATTAAGTCATTGATGATCTATGTAAGAGCTCACGATTTCTCAGTATTCGGTTGGTATAGAATAATACTTTCTGTGGTGCTGACTGTTGTTTTTCTTGTAAAATAAGGCTCTGTTTGTATTGTCTACGATCTTCTGTCTAAAATTCCTTTAGACAGAAGGTTAGTTTTTTTTGTTCCTACAGAACACCAATTAACCTTTATAGGTATATAGTTTATGCCCTCGTTCTTAAGGTGAAGCATAAGGTATTGTGCAGCTTTAGAGAAAAGGGAATTAACCCAAAACGTCTTTAGTTAAAATCGTGATAATAAACGACGAATGCTATATATATTTTGTTATTTTTTCATTTTTTTAACCAGTGGGATAATAAAAACAATGCAGGCAACTAAAAAGAATATACTACCAATAAAAGTCAAAGTGTCTTGATTCTTTAAACTTGATGCGATGTAAAAAAGGGCACATACAATAAAAAGTATCCAACCCAGTAAATGTAGCTTGTTCTCTTGTTTTTTCAGGTTCTCTTGAATATTTTCCATCTTTTTGTTGTTATCTCCACTTTTTATTAAAAATATATAAGGCATACAAACTAACGTCAATCAGTATAGGAATAATTTCGGTAAATTGGGGGGCAGAGTAAAACCTGAGGATATCATCATTGTTAGTAACAATATACATAAAATGGTGCTGTACAATGAGCAACAAATAATTGAAATACCTCGAAAAGAGAAGAACCTTTTTCTTATATTTAAGTGAATTAATTAATTTTTAAATTCATCTAAAGTTCTTTTAGCTTATGAGTTAAGGCTCTTTTAATGCGAAACAACAAGATTTATTTTACATCAGATTATAAGCAATCACGATTAGTGCATAAAACAATAAGGTTAATTCTCATCATCAAGATCGCGATGTGCATTTGCATTATGTCGACCTTTGTTATTTAGTAGAGTTGCTTTTGTAATATTTACACCTGAGGCCTTAAGAGATAGTGCTATCTTTTCAACATCTCTTTTCTTCTTGTTTGCCTCATCAAATAAATCAGCTTGGATCATACCATCTTTATCAAAGGTTTTATAAAGACCAACTCCCAATAATCGAACTGGAAGATTCGTCCATTTCTTTTTAAATAGTGTTAATGCATAATCATAAATTTGCTCAGCATTGTAGATTGGAAGATTTGGTGTCATTTGAGCTGAAACAGTTGTGAAATCATCATAACGTATTTTAATTCCTATGGTTTTTGCCATCTTTTTTTCATTAAGAGATCTGTAGAATATTTCATAACACATATCAAGAAGATTTGTTGATAGTGCATCAATTGATGCAAGGTTTTCTTCAAAGGTTCTCTCTGTTGAGATTGAATGTGATTTTACAGCACCTTCATAAATACCAATATCAATTCCTCGAACCACATTATATAGATAGGTTCCCATGGAATTTCCAAACAAGGATAGAAGGTTTTCTTTTGAGTAATTTCTAAGTTGTTGATTTGTTGTTATATGTTTTTGTAAAAGGTTCTTCTGCGTGACCTTACCAATTCCCCATATCTTCTTAAGACCCACTGCATCCACAAATTCAATCTCTCTACCTTTTTCAACAATGCAGATACCATCAGGCTTATTGAAATCGCTTGCCATCTTTGCAATCAAATGACTTGGGCCAATACCAACACTGATTGTTAAACCGGTTGTCTCCTTTACCTGTTTCTTTAACTTAATTCCAGCTTCAAAAGGAGGACCAAATAAAGTTGTCGTGCCGCTCATATCTAAAAAAGCTTCATCAATTGATACTTGCATTATGGAGGGAGAGAAGTCCTTAAACACATTCATTACCTGGTGACTCATTTCGATATATCTGGAGTAATGACCTCCAATAACAATAGCATTTGGACACAGCTTAAGGGCAGTTACCATAGGCATTGCTGAATGAACGCCATATTTTCTTGCTTCATAGTTGCAAGTGGATGCAACCGAGCGTGGTGTCTTTCCACCAATTATTACAGGTTTTCCTATTAATGTTGGATCATCAAGCATCTCAACAGATGCAAAGAAAGCATCCAAATCAACATGGAAGTAAGTTTTACTTTGAGCCATCTAATGCCTCCTCGATTATCAGAGCAAGAGCATCTTCAAATTTAATTCCACCAGCTTCAATTAGGAGGGGATAGTGAGAGGTTTTTGTTAAACCTGGTAGGGTATTGATTTCGTTTAATATTATTTTATCATCTTCTGTTAGAAAGAGATCTACTCTTGCATAACCAGAAAGATGTAAAATCCTAAATACTCTTTCTGCAATATTTTTTATATCACTCGTGACAGTTGTCTTTAAATTAGGAGAGGTGTTCATAACAGCTCCACTAACTGCATCATATTTTGTTTTATAAGAGAGAAGCTCATTTGTAGTAGGTTTTACAACACAACCAGGTCCACCGATTGCAATTTCACCCTTGTTTTCTAAAACAGCACATTCTATTTCTCTAAAATTCTCATAAAGAGGTTGAATTAAAACTCTTTCACTGTATTTAAAAGAGTCTGCTATTCTCTCTTCAAAGGCAGTTGAATCATCGCCTTTTATTACATGAACACCAATAGAGCTGCCTGTTGTTTCACTTTTAATAAAAAGCTTCTTACCTAGTATCTTTTGAACATTCACTAAAGATTGAACCTTATTGTATTTATCAAAAACCAATGTTTTTATTGTAGCAATCCCATTATCATTTAAGATGGAAGAGCAGTGTGCTTTTGACATGCATATGCTGCTAGATGTTGTATCACATCCACATGCGGCTATATTGCAGATTGATAGAAGACCTTGAAGTTTTCCATCCTCTCCATAACTTCCATGAGTTACAGGAAAAGCCAGATAAAGAGGAAGCAACCTATTATTTAATGAAATACCATGACCTGGAATCATGGTGAGTCTATTTATTTCATTGATATGATTTGATATTTTGTAATTTTCTATTATCTTGATATTATCTTCATCATCTCTTGAATTTTGCAGATAAAAAGCATTGTTTTTTGTTATTCCAATTAAATAAACAGCATGACAGAGTCGTTTTAAAATAGGATAAACACCAATTGCAGATTGAATTGAAACATCATGTTCTGGAGAGTTTCCTCCATAAAGCAATGCAATATTACATCTTTTTAACTTTTTTAAAATATCATCATTAATTTTCAACATAGTTCAACTCTCTTTTATGCAATGCAGATCTTACAACGCACTCTTCATTCCAATCAATTTTTTCACTCTTTCTTTGAATGCTTGATTCATGACCCTTACCAAGGAACAACAAAATATCATTTTTTCTAGCAATATCAACAGCTTTATTTATTGCATCGACTCTGCTATCTATTATAAAGCATTCTGCATTATCAATTCCCCGTTTAATATCTGAGGCAATCTTTACATTGGATTCTCCTCTTGGATCTTCCTCTGTAATGATTATTATATCACAAAAGGTGGAAGCAACCTTTCCCATTTGCTCTCTTTTTGTAATATCCCTCTCTCCACCTGAACCAAAAACTACTATGAGTCTTCCATTGGGAGTTTTTACTTGATTCATTATATGATAAAAGGCATCAGCTGTATGAGCAAAATCAACAATGCATAAAAAGGGTAAAGGTGATTCTATTATAACAAACCTGCCTTCGATGCTCATTAGATGTTTTATATTTATTAAGCTATTATCAAGAGGTTTCTTTGTAATGATGGAGCATGCAATGCATGCTAGAAGGGCATTTGATACAAATACATCAAGATGTAAATTGGTTTCAAATAACTTATTATCAACTTCAACTTTGTAGCTATTCAAAGCTGTATCTTTAATCAGCTTGTATTCTACATCCCTTTTAAGAATATAGCTCGTATGATTCTTTGAAGCCTTTAAGCATTCCTTTAAATGAATATTATCGAGAGTGGAGATGAATGTCCCATCTTTTTTTAACTTTCTTATTAAATTACATTTTGCATCTACATAGTTATCTATGCTCTTATGAAGCTCCAAATGCTCACTTGTAATGTTTGTTATTATGCAATGATCAAATTCTATGCCATTCAATCTATCCATCTGTGGTGACAGAGAATGTGATGTGGATTCAAGTATTAAGTATTCAACACCATTTGAAACGCAATCTTTAAAAAAAGAATGAAGTATGTTTGCCTCTGGTGTGCTCTGTCTGTTTTTAGATTTAATTAATTTTGATCCATCATCCTGATAGACGGTTGAAAGCAGTCCGCATTTTATGCCATCCATCTTTAATAGATGATATAGATAGCAAGATGTTGTTGTCTTTCCATCTGTACCACTTATGCCAATTATTTTTAATTTTTTATCAGCTCTATCGTAAAAGTAGGAATTGAAAATAGCAAAAGCAGATCTGGTGGATTTAACAAGTAGATATCCAATACCATCAACTATTGTTGATGGTATGTTTTCACATACAATAAGTGTTGAACCATTCTTAATGGCTTTATCAATAAACAAATCACCATCAGTATGAATCCCTTTGAACGAAAAGAAAGCATAACCCATCTTAACCTCTCTCGAGTCAAACGTTAGACCCTCAAGAACCACAATAGATGGCATCTGTAAAAATATGGAATACTTTACTTTTTCACTTAGATCTAGACTATTATTCATAATTTATATGATAGCAGTAGCACCTCTTATTTACAATAAATATTTAAAAAAACTTAGAGGGTTATTGGTATTCTTAGTTGTCTTAAAATTGGATACTAGCCATAATTTAATTTGGATCTATCTAATCTTTTCAGAAATAAAGAACGGAGTTTCAATAGGGAAAAGAACTTAAATGGTTCTTGAAATTAATGTATGAAAAATAGCAAATATAAGAACTATAAGGAAATATAATATTATAAGAAGTCCATCTACAATTGAAAATTGACGAGAATTATATATCGTTGATAATCTCCAAATTACTGAAATTTATTGTTTTCCCTGTTTTATCACCATAATTGGTAATATGAATAATATTAAGTGCAATTTTTTTGAATAGCTATGTTGTTAAATTCAAAAGAATAGCAATTAATGGTATATTTTCATAAAATTTTTATTTTGCAAATATAGATGTGATAATGGGTATTTTATTATTAATTTGAGTTGTAATTGTTGTATATAAATCTGTACTAATTTCTGGTGTTTCTATAGAAACTATTGATGAACATCCTATTACATTGTTATTTTTTTTTCTTTATTGCCCTTATTATGCTTCTTTAGAATTATACGCAATCTTTCTTTCTTTTACTAAGTTCAATAGATTTGTTTCATCAATTTTTGAATTTTCTAATATTGAATCTTTAAGAGCATTGTCACAAACGCTAATAATTTCTGAATGACTTAAATCGAGAGACTCTTTTATAAGATTTGTTGATGGAGTAAAACTTGATTCTACAATAGAAAACTTTTTATAGTAGAGCTTTTCTATTTCAATCTCTGTTGGCATAGAATAATGCAATACATCATCGAAACGACGAAATAAAGCATGATCTAACAACTTAGAATTATTTGTAGCTGCAATAATAATACTTTCTGATGAATCTTGTTCAATGAATTGTAAAAAAGTATTTAGAATTCTTCGCATTTCTCCAACTTCATTATCAAAGCTTCTGTCAGCTCCTATTGCATCAAATTCATCAAAAAAGTAAACGCCCATAGAATTTTCAATTGAATCAAAGATTTGTCTTAGTTTGACACTTGTTTCACCCATAAATTTAGATACAAGTTTATCAACTTGTATAGTATAAAGAGGTAATCCCAGTTCAAAAGCAATAACGGAAGCTGTTAAAGTTTTACCTGTTCCAGGTTTTCCTTCGATTAATATCTTTCTTCGATTGCTCATACCATAGCTTTTTAATTTGATTCTATTCATGTATTCATTTAAGATTTTATTAATTCTAAGGGTGATTTCTTCAGATACAATGAGTTCATTTAATTTGTGGGTTTCTATCGACAAGGAGAGAAGGGGATTAATATTATTTTTATCAAAACTTAAAATATTTGAAGGCTTATTACCCATCGTAGCTATGCTTTTTTTTAGTTCTCTAGTTATTTTATCATGACCATGGCTTGCTTCATACGCTGCAATTTGCAGAACAATAGTTTTAAAGTTAGCATTGTCATTGGTGTTATGTGCTTTTATTAATCTTAATATTTGTTCTGAGGTTGCCATGCTATTTTCCTTTTTGTGAGTAAGAAGATTTATGATTAAAATCATAATAAATATTTATTTTCATTTATAGTATATGATAGTTACTTCATTAAAAAAAGTAAATTCCTTGGATTAAATATAATTTTTAAAAAAATTAATTAGTTGGTATATAATGCTGAATTTGAACTTTGTTATGCTCTTATAGAATAAATTTGAATCCATTATTATTGTGCTAATAATATTTTGCAAAATATGTAAAAATCCTTTTTACTAATGGTTGAAAATAAGGTAAAGGAATGATAATATTAAGGAAGTGAGGTTACTAATGAAAAATAGAAAAAGTTCAAATACTCTTTACTTTAAAATCTTTATAATACTATTTGCTATACTTGCTACTTCAAATCTATATGCCTTAAGTTATGTATCCCATGGTATTAAGAGTTCTGATAATGTTAATCATGCTAGTAATTTAAATTCTGGGCAAAGAAATGCACTTAAAAAAGCAAAATCATATTTAGGTTTCATGGCTTTTTCTTATTCTGGTTTAATAAAACAGCTTGAATATGAAGGTTTTACTTTTGAGCAATCAATCTATGGAGCAGATAATTGTGGAGCTAATTGGAATAACCAAGCTGCAAAGAAAGCTAAAGCCTATATGAATAGTATGTCGTTTTCTAATTCAGGTCTGATTAAACAATTAGAATATGAAGGATTTACACATGCTCAATCCGTATATGGTGCTAAAAATTGCAGTTCTAATGGAAAAGAACAAGCCTTAAAAAAAGCACTAAGCTATTTAAATATAATGGCTTTTTCTTCTTCTGGGTTAATAAAACAACTAGAATATGATGGATTTAACAATATACAAGCAATGTATGGTGCAAGTAATTGTGGAGCAGATTGGAATGAGCAAGCTTCAAAAAAAGCTAAATCTTATTTGGATTTAATGTCTTTTTCTTATAAAAGTTTAGTTAAACAATTAGAATATGATGGATTTAACAGTACACAAGCTCAATATGGAGCTAGAGCAAATGGATATTAGAACTTGATGATTTTTTTAAATATAATATTTTCTTGTTTAGTAGACTAATTAAACACCTTTTTAAAGATTCTAATTAGCCACTAGCTTGAAGATTCATTTTTTATATAATGGTTGTTGTATTAGAAGTTACTGAATATCAAAAATTAATTTACTGAAGTCCAATTTATATCGGTGCAAACATCAATTATAATGTTGGTGTTTTTTTATAGAAATTATATATCTACTTATTTTTTTTACACTTTTTCTATCAATCAAGTTACCTTTAATTGTTACTCTTTTTATAGGGTCCAATGGATTGTTTTTACGCCATACTAAAAGTTTATAAGCTTATTCTGTAATTACTTCTTCATTAAAATCAATGTTGTTTTTTATTAGAGCTTTTTCCATTTATATAAGAGTTGGGAATGGGGTTATTCCCCTTGGGTGTTTGATGGCACCTTTGGTGTTGCTTACCATGGAAGACCAGATACAGGTTATCAAATGTATAAAGGTCTTCCAATTGATATGAAATTAGTTTATTTACTATTAAAAAATAGCACATAATAAGGAATTAAAATGAAACGAAATGAAATCAAGTTGGGATAAAATAAGAATTGTAAATATATATGATGTATTAAATCAAATGGGATATCCGAATCAGTGTTTCGATGTAACCATCAAATCTCTAATTGCAAACAACGATTATCTGGAATTGCTGTAACCTTTTCAGGTTCAAAAGGACCTAAGGAATTTCCCGAAAATTATCAGAAAATTCTCTGGTAAAATTGGCGAAATTACTAGTTGTTTTTTAAAAGAGGTGGAGCTAACGGCTTGGTTGATGATGGTTACATAAGAGATTATGATGGATTAAGTGGTATACTTGATTATGCTGTTTGTTCTAGAGGAACTTCTTCTGTAGATTCAGCAATCAGATGGCGTTGACTTCAACAAAGCTTTTGATAAATGGGGAAGGGTATAAAAATAAGTATGGAAAATGAAAAAGATGTAATTGTAACGGGAGCTTCTAGGGGAATAGGTAGTAATATTGCTCTATCCTTTGGAAAGTAAGGTGGCTAATGTTGTAGTAAATTATATTCACAATGGTACTGCAGCACAAAAGGTAGTTGATTGCATTAATAATAATGTTGGTTATGCTTTTTCCTATCAAGCTGATGTATAAAACCTGATTAAGTTAAACGCATGATGAGTAATATTGGTGCAAAATTCGGCCACATAGATATATTAATAAATAATGAATCTTTGGGAAATAGAAGATGAGCAATGGTTAAATTCCTTAACTACAACTCTCTATAGTGGTTATTTGACAAGTAAGTACGTGCTACCTTATATGCTTCCTAATAATGCTAGTAAAATTGTAAATGTTTTATCAATTAATGATAGTGTTCCACTCAAAGCAGCCTCTTCTTATTGTAATGCAAAGGCTGGTTTATTAATGTTAACTAAAGTTTTATCCTTAGAATTAGCATCTTGTAATATTCAAGTAAATGCTGTTTTTCCAGAATTAACTTTAACAGATAGAACTGTGGGTATACTTGATGCTGATGGAAATGTAGATAAGAGCAATCCTGTAGTAGCCGCTATTTCTACAAAGGTTTGAAGCAGCAAGCAAATTTATTATCAAATTATAATATAGATTTGTCTGTCATTGAGGGAGATCCTATTGATTTGACATGTGTAAAATTAGGTTTGGAGGGTAGAGACAAAGAAATTAGCAAATATATAGATCTATTAAAAATATTTTCCGACCTAGGTGTCAAAAATCTTTATCAATTTTATGGCTGGAGTGAACTGGTATCGCTCCAATACCACATATACAACAAGAGGTGGTGCTTTAGCTTCAGGTTTTTCGATTGCAGATGTTCAAAACAAAACAATAGATTTAGGTGGAGTAAATTTAACCAAGACCATAGTTGAAGATAATCATCGATATTTTCTAGATAGAGCGTTACTTGTTGCAGAGAGTCTTAATATGCACTTGGCTTTGCATCCAGATGATCCTCCCATGGATCCCTTTTTGAATTGCCCAAGAATAGCTTCTTCTGTTGCATTTTATGATAAAATTCTAAATGAATTTAACTCTTCTAGCTTAGGAATTACCTTTTGTCAAAGTAATTTTAAATTGATGGGTGGAAATTTAAAGGAAATTGCAAAGAAATATGCAAAGCAAGGTAAAATATTCTTTATTCATTTTAGAGATGTTGAAGGTGATGTAAACAATTTTCATGAAACCTTCCATGATAATGGGCCAACTGATATGGCCGAGATGATGGATGTCTACATGAAATATTGCCCTAATGCTTTTATTCGACCAGATCATGTGCCAACCTTAGCTGGTGAAAATAATAAGAATTTTGGCTATATAATGGGTGGACGATTATTCGCTATTGGTTATAGGAGAGCTTTAATGCAAGCCTTCGATTACAAAAGAGGTATATAAGAAATGAAAATTGGAATAAAGAATTCTCGCTATGTATGTACAGTTTGTGGATTTACCTATGATTCTTATAGAGAGATTTTGCAGAAAAGAGCAACAGAAGAAGTAGCTTTTGAAGATTTACAAAAGCAGTGGAAATGCGTGCAGTGTGACTGCAACAAAGATAAATATAGGAAAATAGAAAATGACAAATAAAGTTTATGTTGCTTTTGGCACCTATGAGACGGGTAATAACGTTTTTCTGTATTCCTATGAAAATTCTAAATTCACTCATTGCCTATCCTTTAATGCTGGTATTAGACCCTCTTACGTATTGTTTGGATTAAATAATTTACTATATGTTGTAAATGAATGTAATTTAGGTATGCATAATAAATTAGGAAGTGTTAGAACCTATAAAATATCAAACGAATATAATAGTGTTGAACTATTATCAGAAATAAGTAGCGAAGGAGAAGACCCTTGCTCTTTGAATTTATCTTTAGATAATAAATATCTATTGGTGACAAATTATAGCAGTGGAAGTGTGCTTATTTACTCTCTTGATGATGATGGTTTAATTGAAGGTGTTAAGCAAAGGCTATATTTCAAGGGAAGTGGACCTGTAGAAGATAGGCAAGCATGCTCTCATCCTCATAGTTCCTATTTTAACAAGTCTGGTGATACCTTGTATATTGCTGATTTAGGAAGTGATTGCATTAATCTATATGCATGGAATTCTAATTCAACTAAATTGGTAGCACAAAGCAAGGATTTAATACCTTTAAATAAAGGTGATGGCCCTAGAATGGTTTGTTTATCAGAAGATCAAAATATACTCTATGTGGTTAATGAATTAAGCAATATGGTTCGTCTTTTTGATACAAAATCAATGAAAGAAATATCCTCTGAATCTACAATAGAAGATGGTTTAACATTTTCTAGTGCCGCTCATATAATGCTAAAAGATGATCATCTATTTGTTTCAAATAGAGGTAATGATTCGATTATGGTATTTGGACGGAACGCTAAAGAATGGTATCCCAGTGAAGGTAAGAATCCTCGCTATTTTTCATTTATAAATGATAAGTTATTTATTTTGAATCAAGATGGTGGAAATGTTTGCTCCTATTTGTTTAAAGATGGATTATTGGTTAATTTTAAGCAGGAACTTGATATTCCGTTTCCAACTTGCATGCAAGTGAAGTAACAAATGGTATTCATAATCTTGAAGATTATTAGCTATTAATGGTTCTAGTTAAAATCAGGGTATAAAATGTACTAATGTTGCATTAAGGAATGAAGTGTTGGTTGTTGTAAAAATAAGACCTGATTTATTTAGGTACCCTTTTATAAAGAGCTTCTTTTTCCAGATAGCATACTTTACCCTGATTGATATTCAAAAAGGTTATTTTTGGTCTTCCTCCCTTTGATAATATTCGCTAATTTTAAAATTTTATTTACAAAAAAATTCAAATCGATGTATTTAAAACCAACCAAGTTTCAAGAATTTATTTAACAATTAAATATAAATATTCACAACTTAAGCCTTATCATGCTTAATTCTAGGTATTGGCACGCTTACTGGAATGATGGTTAAGATATTATTGCATCCAAATCTTAAAGGCTTTTCCTTAAGTTGTGAACATTGATTAAATATTGTCCTATTGACTCAATTATTATTGGGCAGTTCCATAATAGGTAAACGCCATAATACTCTGATCCAATTTGATGAATTAAGTAATTTTATTAATATAGTTTGTAAAAAAACGGTAAAATTTATATTGTATTGAATATTTTCTTGATTATTGGTAAACTCCCCTTTGATTTAAAACTAATCAGGAGTTCGCATGTCTCAAAAATACAGTTCGAAAAATGGAAACCACTCAAATTTTAATATAAAGAATTTCCCTTTTTATTATGGTTGGATTATTCTAATAGTTGGTTCTCTAGGTGTTCTTGCAAGTATTCCAGGACAGACCATGGGAGTTTCGGTTTTTACAGACTATTACATAAGCAATCTTCATATTACAAGAGTACAAATATCAACAGCCTATATGGTTGGAACTTTAGCTAGTAGCTTCTTAATTCCACATGCAGGACTATATTTTGATCGATTTGGAGCTCGTATTGTTGCTGCTGTTTCAACAGTTTTTCTAGGTCTTTTTTTATTAATTTTAGGATTTTCTCCAAGCATTATTGCCTCTATTTTAAATATCTTTGAAGTACCTCCTTTGGTGGTGGTATTTATTGTTATTACAATTGGATTTTTTGGAATTCGTTTTTTTGGTCAAGGTGTATTAACCTTGGTTTCTAAAGGAATGGTAGCAAAATGGTTTGGCTCCCGTCGTGGCTTTGCTGTTGGCATAATGGGTTTGATAACCGCTTTTGGTTTCTCCTTTGCCCCACAACCACTTCATGCAATGATTCAAATATTTCAATGGGATAAAGCATTAATAGTTATTGCATTCTTTTTGATTGTTGTTTTTTTACCTATAGTTCTAATCTTTTTTAGAGCAGAACCTGGAAAATATGGTGTTGAACTTGAACAAGGTATGAAAGAAAAGATTGCTAAAAATAAAAATATGGTAATGGATGCAAAAGTTGATAAAACAGTTCAGCAAGCTAAAAAAGAACCAGTATATTGGGTTATTCTATTTTCGTTAGGATATTGGGGTTTGTTTAATACTGCCTTTACTTTTAATATAATATCTATTTTTGGTGAAATTGGAATGGATGCAACTGAAGCTGTAAAAATATTTTTACCTATCTCCATTGTTTCAGTAATAGCACGATTTATAGGTAGTTATCTTAGTGATAGAATTTCAATAAAATATATTTACATAAGCTATATTGTTTCCTTGATATTCTCTGCTATTTCTTTAATGTTAATTGCACTTCCTTCATCTAGAATATTGATAATTTTATCTTATGGAATTGCTTCAGGCCTTTTTGGTATGCTTAATATAGTAACTTGGCCAAAACTTTATGGAAGAAAGCATTTTGGAGCAATTAGTGGAGCAGCTATGTCCATGGTCGTAGCCGGAAGTGCAATTGGACCTTGGTTATTTAGCTTGATTAAGAAATTTACCAACTCCTATCATTTAGCAGGTTTCTTTGGAATAATCATAACCATCATCTTTCTTATATTGGTTTTTAAGGTGAATTGGACAGTGGAAGCTGATGAAATTTAAATATTAAATGGAATAATTAATAAATTTATGCTCTAAATATAGTTTTCTCATTTTATTATATATTTGGTTAAAAGCACCAATATGTTCATTATTTAATAAAAAGAACATAGGTGCTTTTTTGTACAAAGATCTTATCATAAAGTTACCGATGACATCTCCATTATATGCTGGAGCACCTATTTATGTTCTCAAGTGGAGCAGTGTTAAATACCTATACGCTAAATTAAATTTAGTAACGGATAGAAAATTAAATAATAGCTTTGCCTTTTACGCCTTTGAATTACCTATGCTCATATCCTTCTAAAATAGTAATTATAATTAAGAGTTATGAACCAATCAAAATTTAAAAACAAAGTTATGAATATTTATGCTATACTTTTTTAAGCTTAGAGTAAAAAAGGAATTAAAATATGGATAAAAAAGAATCATATACTGATATTAATAGCAAGATTGTCGATGGATGGGTTAAAGGTGGCTGGGAATGGAGTGTTCCTATAGATCATGAAACCTATGTAAAAGCAAAAAATGGTGAATGGGATATGCTTCTTACTCCTAAAAAGAATGTACCTCATTGCTGGTTTGGTAATCTTAAAGGTGCTAAAGTATTGGGGCTTGCATCAGGTGGTGGACAGCAGATGCCCATTTTTAATGCTGTTGGCTGCATTTGTACTGTCCTTGATTATTCTCAAAAGCAGCTAGATCAAGAAAAAATGGTTTCTGATAGAGAACATTATAATATAGACATTGTAAAAGCCGATATGACAAAAAGATTTCCATTTGAAGATGAACAATTCGACATAATATTTAATCCTGTATCAAACTGCTATGTTGAAGATGTAATTCACGTGTGGAAAGAATGTTATAGAGTCTTGAAGAAAGGTGGAATATTGTTAGCTGCATTTAATAATGATATAAACTACATAGTTGATTTAGATGAGAAAAATATAGTTGAAGCGCTTCCTTATAATCCCTTAAAAGATGAAAGACGCTATAAAGAATCTATGGATAATGATTGGGGAATTGATTTTTCCCATACCATAGAGGAGCAGATTCAAGGTCAACTTGATTGTGGATTTACAATGACAAACATCTATGGTGATTTGAATAGTGAGGGGTATTTGATGGAAAAGAATATTGCAACTTTTTATGCAACTCGCTGCATAAAATAGCATACTCTGTTTTAGAAAATATAAGATAATTGGTTAATAAACAAAAAAATAGGAATAAATTCAATTATAAAACCCAAGGCACATGTGAAAGTGTTATACTCTTTAACAATCGATGATGATAATATAATATATTAAAAGATACAAAAGTTATCAGCAGTTGTGATGTAAATACAAAAAGTGTGGCAGCTTTAGGTATTGTAAGAAAAGCAGAAGAAACAGTATCCCTTTTAAAAAGAATTACCTAAGTAGAAAAAATCAAGTTTTCTGGATTAATTTTCAAAGGCACAAAAGAGTATTTAATGAATAAAAAAGTAATAGTATTAACAATCTTAGCACTAATTGGCAATAGCTTATTCTCTATTGGAATTGGTAGCAATTGGAACAATGAATCCATTTCAGATAGCAAGGGATCTCTCAATCCCGCTAACTTAAGCTATCGTGATGAAGATTCACCTACATTTGATTCCTACCTTCTTTTTGATGATACCTACAACAGTGATAATGTAGCATCATATTTACAAAATCCAGAATCAAAATTGGGAATAACCTTTTATGGAACAAGTCTGTCCTTATCGCTTGAAGCAAACAATTATTTAGATGATAGGGAAGAGGTGCTTGATGAAGGTATTGTAAAATATAGAGGATACAACAAGTACTCTTTAGGAATAGGTTGGGGCTATAAATTTGGTAATCTAGCATTGGGCTTGAGTATCAAGGGTGGCTCACAATTACTTAAAACTGATTATAAATTAAGATCAAATGGATTTGCCTTAAGTGATTATTTTGTTGAAACCTTTTTTTCAACCTATCAACCTGTAACCTCCGCACAATTCTTTAACGTTGGGTTAGGTGGAAGATTTGTAATAAATAATAGAATTGCACTGGCATTTATCAGTGATGGTGAATTTGATGTAAATTCTAGTTCCATTACAGATTTGAACTTGAGTAAATACTTTGAGAGACTATGCATTGGAGTCAGTGGTATATCTGATGAATATTCCTTTGCTGGTGAGTTAAAATTTTTACGAATAAGGTTTTTTGGTGACATGCTCTATGTTGGTGATGATGAGAATAGAGAAACTCGAATTAGTTCAGAATTTAGATTTCAATTGAGTAAAAGTTTCTATTCCTCAATTTATATTGGAATTCAAGAAAAGCAACCCTCGTTGATTGATATTGTCACCTTGGATCCGTCAAGTGCAACCTCTCATTATGGATTGGATTTAAATTGGCTGGGTTACAATATTCTGTTTAATGTTGCTATTCCTTTCGATTACTATACAGGTGAATATGATGTTGATGACAATATAAAAGCAACAGTGAAATTTTCGTTTCAAATGTAGAGATATTTTAGATAATGATATATTAACAATGGAAATCTTAATGGCTGATTTGAAAATAGTAGATATTGTGAAATATAAAATAATGCTATAAAAAATAGCCACTGTTGTTTGTTTTACAGTTGCTAATCAGGTTAAGCAGTAACCCCTTCAAAATTTTTAAGGACTGCCTTTTCATACTAATATAAGGTTTTCAAAAACGTACCATAGATGGTCCATTTTACCAATGGGGTATTAAACTTTATTGGTTCTGCTTTCTTCTATTTTGTCTTCTTATATTCTGTTATCCTGGGTTCAGAAAATCTGAGGACTAAAAGTACTGGAAGGTTGAAATGGATATGTAAATTAATATATTAAATTTCCTGTCATATTACATTGTAATTTTATTGTTATTACTTGTAATAAAATCCTAATTGGCAATCCTTATCATTGCTGGTATTATGTTTATCGTTTCCTCATTGCTTTGATAATGATTTTTATATTAATTAAATTTCAGAAAAAAAGTTTAAAAATTGATAAGAGTGTTATTAAAAAGATTTCCTTTGGATCTGTTGCTTAATTCTCCTTCTTCGGTGTATTGCTGACTCTTTCCACCTCCATCTTCTGGGCGATCCCATCGTTTGTTTCTTTCTATAACAATCCTCTTCCTGTTGATTATAAATTAGCAGTAATTTCACTATTTGGTTTAGCAATTATTGGTACTGTGTTTTCTTCAACATTCTTCAATCTGGGTGTTAAGATGATTGGGGGTAGGATGACATCTGTTTTATCTGTATTTGAACCTGTTACCTCCGTATTGTAGGAGTGATTCTTTTAAATGAATTGCTAACTCAGCATTTTGGAATTGGTATGATTTTAATTATTATTGGTGTTGTTATGGTGACTCTATCAGAGACGACTGCTAAAGCCCAAATTGGGATAGTGGGTAGTCTTGCTTCCACAAAGTTTTAGATCTCCAACCAGGGTATTAGGATTTCTCATTTAAAATGAGCGAATCCTTCCTGTTTTCTTTGGACACCCTGATGAATTTGGTGCTAACTTCAATAAACTTTTGGCTGAACTTAAATATCTTATTTTAAATTATTGAAGGTGAATTTGAAATAAATCTAAAGATAAAACCAGAAAGCTTATAGGTGTTTATGGATTCAGTAAAATTGATAAAATGCTTCTTGGATAAGTACCTTTTAATATATTTCTCTTGCTCTATTAAATGTTGTGTTGTATAATAAATGTAATCGTTTACATTTAAACAAAACATACTCGGAGGATAAAGAAGATGTTAAAAAATATACCGCCAATTATTTCACCTGAATTATTAAAGGTACTTGATGAAATGGGGCATTCGGATGAATTAATTATTGCAGATGGTAACTTTCCAAGTGCATCATTGTGTGACAATGTTATAAGACTTGATGGTCATGGAACATGCGAGGTTTTAGCAGCAGTGCTAGAATTGTTACCACTAGATCCTTATGAATCAAATGCTGCTTTAATGCAGGTTGTTCCAGGTGATTCTGTTGAAACACCAATTTGGGCAGAATATGAAAAGATTGCTAAAAAAGGTGATAAGAACTTTAAGAATTTTGAAAATATAGAAAGATTTGCTTTCTATGAAAGAACCAAAAAAGCTTATTGTGTCATTGCAACCAGTGAAAAAGCACTATATGCAAATATTCTATTGAAGAAAGGTGTGATTTAAAACGCTTAAATTTTTATAGATAATAAAAAGGGGTGGAGGGATTTAATTATTCTTGCATCTTTTTTTGTGATTTATAAATTGCTTGGATATAAAAATACCTTCCCCATCATAGATGGAAAAGGTAAATCACCAATATGGAATAATCTATGGAAAAAATTATTTCAAAGCATCTATGATTGGAACATCAAGTTCTTCATCATAACAAACAGCTACCTTACCGCAGGCGCCACTTGCCATCAATGCATAAGCTTCATCTGCTCTATCGAGAGGGAAACGGTGAGTGATTAAATCAGCTGGATGGATGTTCCATCTAACGATTCTCTCAACAAGGTCTTCCATTCTCCAGATACTTGTTACCCAGCTACCGATTACTGTTTTTTGATCATGAAGGATATCTTCTGATGGGTTGAAGTGAACAGTTCCACCCTCTCCAATCATTACAATCTTACCCCATTTACGAGTTGCTCTAATTGCTGTTTGGCGACCTGGATCACTTGCACTGCAATCGAAGGCTCTTTCAACACCATGTCCACCCGTAACAGCTTTAATCTGCTCTACATTATCAGGACCTGCAAGAAATACTTCATCTACAAGACCTAATTTTTTAGCAACTTCAATTCTTGAAGGTTGTGTTTCAATACCAATAAGTTTGTTAGCACCTAAAGCTTTACAAAGCATTAAGCAAGCTAAACCTACAGGACCTAAACCAACAACAAGAACAGCATCATTACCTGATACTCCAGCTTTTTCAATGCCTTCATAAACAGTACCAAATCCACAAGCAACCTGTGCTCCATCAGCGTATGATAGAGAATCTGGAAGTGCAACTAGATCTTTTTCATCTGCTAGCATGTATTCTGACATACCACCATCTCTCTGCCAACCGTAAGCCGCTCGCTTTGGAGATGTGCAACTAATCATATAACCTTGACGACATTCATGACAAACGCCACAACCTGAAATATGATAAACAATTACTCTATCACCTTTTTTGAATCTTTTAAGGTTTGAACCCTCTTCAATAATTTGACCACAAGGTTCGTGACCTGCAATTTTGTTTTGATAAGCTTCAGGACCTTGACCTAAATGTTCTCTGTAGATACATCTGATATCTGATCCACAAATTGTAGAACATTTCATTTTAAGTAGAACTTCACCTGGTCCTGGAGTTGGAATATCAAATTCCTTGAATGCTACGCTACTGTTTCCTGGCAATACAGCCCCTTTCATCTTACCTTTCATATTTACTCCTCCTTGAGTATTCTTAACTTGCTTAATTCTTCTTGTTTACCAACTATATGGTAATTGTTCCATCTTCATCCCAAAGATCATGCCAATCTTTAGCGCTTTTCCATAAAAATACGGGGCCTTTCACAAGCCTGCAGTTTTGATCAACAGCGGTTAATCTTTCAATCTCTTTCTTTGTTAGTTCATCTTCACAAACTGCACTGAGGTTGGATATGATGTTTCTCTCTTTTGTGGAGAAGGGTATTGGAATTATGTTATTTGCATGAGCCCATTTCAAGCAGATTACTGCAGGATGGACTCCATGTTTTTTTGCAATTTCAACTAAGATAGGATTTTCCATATCAACAGCATCGCCATCCACCTTATCCCTATCAGGACGATTGGGAGATCCAAGTGGGCAGAATCCAATAATTGCCATATTGTTAGATTGAGCATAGGCTCTTAACTTAGGTTGTTGGAATGTAGGATGCAATTCCATTTCAATGAAACTTGGTTTTATCGTACATTTTGGAAGTATTGCGTCCAGTTTGGCAATTGTAACATTGCTTACACCTATGTTTTTAACAAGACCTTGGGTGAAGGCTTTTTCCATTTCCGTCCAACATGTCATGAAGTCATCAATAATAAAAGGTTTTGCTTTATCTGATCTTGTGGATACATCGCATTTTGGTGGATGGAAATTTGGAAATGGCCAGTGAACCAAATAAAGATCCAAATATCCTAACTGCAAATCAGCAAGTGATTGCTTTAATGATGGAATTACATCGGCCTTGGAGTGCTTATCATTCCAAAGCTTTCCTGTAATCCAAAGATCCTCTCGTTTGATTTTATTACCAGTTATTTTTCCATCCATTGCTTCTTTTAAAACAAGGCCTATTTCTTTTTCATTACCATAGCAGCTTGCACAGTCAATGTGAGTAAAACCATTCTTGATGGCAATTCTTACACTTTCCATTACTTCTTCTGCACTTGCATGATCAGAACCAAATGTTCCAAATCCTATGCATGGAACTTCTTGTCCATTGTTAACTTTAAAGGTTGGTGCTTTCATTTGTTACTCCTCAAATATATTTACATCATAAAGCAAATAAAATATTGCACAATGCTCAAAATGCGAAATAAATATATCATTATACGCAAAACATGGTATAATCATACCATGATTAGAATTGGATTAAAGTTGGCCTTTCGTGACCATTATGATAACACGGTAGCCACAGGCGTGCTGAAATATGCTAGAAAAAAGATGGATTGGGAAATTAATGGTGAGGGTCATTGGTTTAACAATAAAGCAACAGGCCTTGATGCGTTGATTGCAAGAATTGAAACTGAGGAAGAAAAAGAAAGATATGAAAAATTAAATATTCCAGTTATTGATATAGCAGGTGCAATATCCAGCGATAAATTCTCAACTGTTAGAAATGATGATTGGGATACAGGCGTTAAATGTGGTATTTATCTTTATAAACTTAGACCAAAAGATTATGCAATGGCTTTGGTATCAAATACCTCATGGGCTAGAGAGCGAATGATTGGTTTTTGTAGTGGAGCTGTATTGAACAGTGAACGACTAAATACCTTTTCACGACCTCTTGATTGGTGGCAGATGCTATATAATGAAGCAACACAGGAACTTGAAAATTGGCTATTATCCCTTAAACAGGGGACTGCCCTTTTTTGTTGCAATGATCTTTGTGCCATGAAGATCTCTGTTGCATGTAGAAAGCTAAAAATTCATATTCCATCAGATTTGATGATTCTTGGAGTTGATAATGAGGAAATTCTTTGCACTCTTGCAAAGCCAACAATTTCCAGCATGCAGCTGCAACTTGAAACAATAGGCTACACAGCCGCAAAGGTTGTTGATGAAATATTGATGGGAAAGGAAGAAGCAAGTAAGATTATTTATAGAATTCCTCCTTTGAATGTAATAGAAAGACAATCAACCTCAATGATTGATGATGAATCTTCAATGGTATTGCTTGCAACATCATTAATAAAGATGAATCTTTCAAGTGCGTTTTCAGTAACAGAGCTTGTTGAAAGACTTCCCTGTAGCAGAAGAACGCTTGAAATAAAATTTAGAGCGGAAAAAGGAATTAGCCTTCATGATTACATAATTGAAGAAAAGCTAAATAAAGCCAATCAAATGCTATTGACCACTGCCTACAGCATAAAGGTAATCTCTAGTGAGTGTGGCTTTGGCTCCCTTCAAAGATTTCATTCTGCCTTCTTAAAGCGATACAAGGTGACACCTGCAAAATATAGAGTTCAAAATAGAATTAGAGAGATAAAAATATAAAAAAATTGGGTCCCTGTTTAAGAGACCCATATTGATTGATTAAATGATTATTTAGCATCTTGAAGAGCTTTTTGCCTTCTGCCTTTTATAAAGTATAAAAGGAAGTAGTTAACAATGGCACAGATAACAATTGTAGCAGATGCTGCAATATCAAAGGTGTATGACAGATAAAGACCGATTAGGGATGTGATGCAACCAATAATTGATGCATATATCATTCTCTTCTTAAAGTCATCTGTTAAAAGAGCCGCCGTAGCAGATGGAGCACATAGCATGGCAATTAACATTATTATACCAAAGGCACCCATAAGAACAATTATGGATAGGGCAATGATTACAAACAATAAATTTTCAAGTACCTTTGTATTCAACCCAATGAGTGCTGCAAACTGTTCATCAAAAAGATAAATCTTCCAGTAGTTAAAGAAAACAACAATGACTGCAATTATTACAGCTGTCAATAAAATCATTGCAAGTAAATCACCATTGCTAACAGCTAAAATATTACCAAATAGATATGAGTTTATATTTGGTGGATAGCCTGGAGCTAAAGCAATGAAAACAATACCAAGTGCCATACCAAGTGACCAGAACATTGCAATTATTATATCACTATGTTTTCCACCTTGCTTCTGTACTTTTCCAATACCAAGGGCAGCACCTACTGCAAAAACTATTGTTGTAATCATGGGATTTATCTGAAGAAGATATCCCAGTCCTACTCCACCATATGCTGTATGAGCAATACCGCCTGTCATTAAAACTAATTTCTTCTCAGTAACAATAACACCAATGATTCCACAAACAATGCTGGAAAATAGAATGGCTAAAACTGCATGCTGCAAAAAGGTATATTCAAGTATAGATTTAAACATAATTACATTCCCTCATTTTCATGTTCAGGAAGTACTCTGTGTGGTATTCCATGACCAATTAGATCGATATTGCAGCCATATAGATGCTCCACAATATTATTATCAAGTTGTGCATTGCCATGATAAACAAGGTGTTCACTGACGCAGGCAATGTGCTTTACCTTGGAGGAGATTGCCATGGTATCATGACTTATCATTAAAATGGTAACACCTTCTTGATTTAATTTATCTAATAAATCATATATTAAAGCCCGTGAAGATGAATCAACGGAAGCTGTTGGTTCATCTAGAAGCAGTATTTCAGGCTTCAAGGCAAGAGCACGTGCAATTAAAAGCCGTTGAAATTCACCACCTGATAGGGATTTTATTTGCCTATCTGCAAGAGCTAAAATACCAACTTTTCGCATGGCATCATTTGCATCATTAATTTGATCTTTATTGTATCTTTGAAACATCTTAATTTTCTTTTCAATGGTTGCTGTAAGAACTACCTCTCGTGAGGTAATTGGAAAGTTTTTATCAAAGGAAGAGAATTGAGGTACATAACCAATTTTATTTAAGGAATCAGATAGGGAAGTTCCAAAAAACTTAATTGTTCCACCTTGGTGGTCTATTAATTCTAGCATTGCTTTTAGCAAGGTAGTTTTTCCACCTCCATTTGGACCTATGATTCCAAGGTAATCACCTCTTGGAATCTTAAGGTTAACATCAGTTAGTGCCACATTTCCTTCTTTATACTTAACACTTAGATGCTCAACATCAATAACATATTCCATTAAATATTTCCTTTAATTAGCTTGGCTGTTTCTTTTAAGTTTTCAATATAATTATCAGCTAATGGATTAAGCGTAATTGATTTACCACCAAGTTCCTTAGCAATTGTTGCACTCTGTGCTTCTGCTATTTCAGCTTGATAGAATACATTCTTTATGCTTTTATCTTTGGCACTGCGTATTAGATTTGAAAGTGATTTTGCCGTTGCTTCTTTACCTTCTTCCTCAATTACAGTGCATACAAGATTGTAGTCATCTGCAAAATATCCAAAGGCTGGATGATAAACAATGAACTCTCTATTATTTAAATCAGCAAGGTATGATGAAATGTATTTATCAAGAGCGATTATTTGCTCAATGTAGGATTGAGCATTTGTTTCATAGAAATTTCTATTTGATTCATCAAGTTTTGAAACTTCCTCTGCAATTGTATTTATCATTACAATAACTCTTTTAGGACTCATCCAAATATGGGGATCTCTACTAGAACCAATATGTAGGGCAGGGTAAACCTTTTCAACTGCATCAGATAGTGATATTAATTTTGTATCATCATCTATAAAAGGTATAATTGTTAATGCTTCAGTTGTAACACCCATTGAAAAATAAATATCGGAGGATTCAAAGGCTGCTCTTTCCTTTGGAGTTAATTCATAATCCTCGGGAGAGGCTCCCTTACCAATTAGGGTAAGTACATCCATCTTATCTCCTACAATTTTTTTTACAAATGTTTGCTCTGGAACGATGGAGACAGAAATTAAAGGTTTTTCTGATTTAATTTCCTTTTTCCCTGAAGCATAAACACCTGACAGACACAATAAAAGGGTAAAGCCAATTATCATTAGTTTTTTCATATATAATCCTTGCATAAAGTCTAATTTGCAACTTACTTGCAAATTGAAAGTAATATCATCTTATTTTATTGTCAAGTAAATAGGAAACGATTGAATGAAGATTTGAATGTATGAGCATTATATGGATGGCAACAGTATGGTATTATTGGTGGAATTTATTGTTTTTTGCATAAATGCATCAACTTTTAATATGTGATATAATGAATTTGTAATTAAAAAAAGGCTATGTTTGTGGCAAATGAGTGGTAATATCTGAATACATCTTTTTTAGAAGATAATCTCGTCTTTTTCCTGATTAGAATCACCTTTCTTCTTATTTTTTTGATTAATTGCTGCATTTAAGTATTTAGTATAACTTTTTCTTTTTTTATCTACTTTATCACTTCCGTTAAACAATTTGAAAATAAACATATGTAATATCACTTGACATGTTTTAGAATTAGTACTATTTCTATATCATATTTTAATAAAAACAGGGGAGCTTGCTACACAGGCTGAGATAAAGTTTAACACTTTGACCCTAAAACCTGATTTGGATAATTCCAACGTAGGAAGCTATCATAGAATTTATTCTGTTTAACTTTTTTTAGGGATTGTACAAGTCTTTCCTGAAAGGAGCAATAATGGAAAGATCTAAAGACAATATTTTTTCAACAACACTTATTATGTTTGGTTCGGCTATCTCAATTGCTGAGATTTTGACTGGAACCTTTTTAGCACCACTTGGCTTTTCTAGAGCATTATGTGCAATCATCATTGGTCATTTAATTGGCGGCATACTTTTATACCTTGCCGGTATTATTGGATGTAATACTCAAAAAAGTTCAATGGAAACCACAAAACTATCATTTGGTAGATGGGGTGGGTTGTTTTTTTCATCAGTTAACATAGTATCTCTTATTGGCTGGACTGCCATCATGATAATATCAGGAGCATTTGCTGCAAATTCAGTAATTTCTCTGGGATTAAGTATTTGGGCAATTATCATTGCAGCATTTATGCTTTTATGGGTTTTGATTGGAATCAATCATATCAAATATATAAACATAATTGCAGTGTCTCTTCTTTTAATTTTAACAGTAATCCTTTCAAGAATAATTTTTACATCTAATGCAATATCAACAACTAGTGCTGTAACTGATGCTAGCATGTCATTTGGTTATGCTGTTGAATTAAGTGTTGCAATGCCACTATCGTGGCTTCCTTTAATTTCTGATTACACAAAGGATAATAATAAAAATAAAAAAGGAGCATTGTCTGCCACCTTGGTATATACCGCTGTAAGTATATGGATGTATGTAATAGGTCTTGGAGCTGCTATCTACTGTGGTTATGATGATATTGAATTAATTTTAGCAAATGCTGGACTTCCCCTTGCCGCAATTCTTATTGTTGTTTTCTCAACTGTTACAACAACCTTTTTGGATGTGTATTCAGCTGGAGTTAGTTCTCTTTCTATAAAGAAAAATCTATCGCAGAAAAAGGTATCTTCATTGATTACCATAATTGGTTTGCTAATTGCAATTTTTATGGTTCCCTCTAATTTTGAATCTTTCTTATATCTACTAGCATCATTCTTTACACCCATGATTTCCATTATGATTGCAGATCATTTTTTCATTAAAAAAGATGCAAGTAATGAGAATTTAAATAAAACAAATCTAATTTTATGGATTGTTGGTTTTGTTCTCTATAGAGTTCTTTTAAACTTCAATACTCCAATCGGAATAACCTGTCCTGTGATGGTTTTAATAACAATAATAACAATAATAACAAATAAAATAGGAGCAAGAGAAAATGTTAAATAAATGTTTTGCGAATTTGAAAAGTAATGGAGCTCTTTGTCATAATATGACAAACTATGTAACTGTAAATGAATGTGCCAATATTACAATTGCAATTGGTGCATCACCTATAATGGCTGATGAAATCAAAGAAGTTGAAGATGTTCAAACTATCTGTAATGGTTTGAACATAAACATTGGAACACTCAATGAAAGAGTAATTGAATCAATGCTTGTTGCAGGAAAAACAGCAAATAAATGCAGTCATCCTGTTCTGTTGGATCCAGTTGGTTTTTCTGCTTCAAAGTACAGAACATCCTCATCCTTAAAACTTATTGATAATATTAAATTTTCCGTAATTAAGGGTAATATTTCAGAGATTAAATCTCTTGCAACAGGTTCTAAATCATCTTTTGGTGTTGATGCTTGTGATGAAGATAAGGTTAAAGATACTAACATCAAAGAAGTTGTTGAATTTGCAAAGAAACTATCTAAATCAACTGGTGCTGTTATTGTAATCACAGGTGAGATTGATTTAATTGCTGGTGATAAATCTGCAATTATTGTCAGAAATGGGGATCCTATGATGAGTAGAATTACAGGAAGTGGTTGCATGCTCTCATCACTAATTACTGCATTCATAAGTGCAAATAACGATAATATCTTTGAAGCTGCTGCTACTGCTGTTATTTGCATGGGAATTGCAGGAGAGCGAGCTGCATTGAGTGTTAAAAATAGCAATCTTGGCTCCTCGTCCTTTAGAACACATTTAATTGATGAGATTAGCAAGTTAAAAGAAGATGATATTGATGATAGAGGAAAGTATGAAAGATTCTAAAACAAATCAATTAAAAAAAGCCATGCTTTTATATGCAGTAACCGATAGATCTTGGCTTTTGGATAATCAAACCCTTTATGGGGAATGTGAAAAGGCCATTAAGGGGGAAATAACACTTCTTCAATTAAGAGAGAAAAACCTATCAACTGAGGATTTCATAAAAGAAGGAATACAAATAAAAGAACTTTGCCATAAAAATAACATAAAGCTAATAATCAATGATGATGTTGATGTCATGGTGGCTCTTGATGCTGATGGGCTTCATATAGGTCAATATGATGGTAATGTTAAAAGAATTAGGGATCTAATAGGACCAAATAAAATACTTGGAGTTTCCTCTCAAACAGTAAAAGAGTCAATAAAGGCAATAAGTGATGGTGCAGATTATTTAGGTATTGGCGCTGTTTTTTGTACAAGTACCAAACTTGATGCTGTGGATGTATCATTTGAAACCCTTAAAGCTATTACAAAAATATCAAAGGTTCCAACCTGCGCTATTGGTGGAATAAATCTTGATAACATAAGTGATCTTGAGAGCTCTGGTATAAATGGGTGTGCAATAGTATCTGCAATATTTAATGGTAATGATGTAGAGCATTCAACTAGAATCTTAAGAGAGAAATGCGATGATGCCTTTTATAAATATAATGTAGGCAATCACATATATGATCTTGATGGAACTCTTATTGATAGTCTTGGTATATGGGAGAATCTTGCATCTTCTTATCTAAAAGAGAGGAATATAGTTGCAAAGTTGAATCTTGAAGAAGAGATCAATAACTTAAGCCTTGATGAATCATCAAGCTATCTAAAAGATAATTATGGTTTACTTGAGAGTAAGCAAGAAATTAAAAATCAAATAGTTAATAAAATTTATCACCTTTATTCTGATTCAATAAAATTAAAGAGTGGTGTTAGAAGTTATCTTGAGAGTATTTACAATAAAGGAATAACTCTTTCAATTGCATCTGCATCATCTAAGTCTTTGGTAAATGCTGTACTTAAAAATAATAATATAGACGAACTCTTTTCTGTTATTAAAACAGAAGAAGAGGTTGGTGAATCAAAGGCAAAATCATCTCTAATCTATGATGAAATTCTTAAGGAATTAAATGTAGAAAAGAATGATGTTGTTGTATTTGAAGATTCCTATGCTGCAATCAAAACTTTAAAGAGCAATGATTATTATTCAATAGGTGTTTATGATGAGCATTCAATTGATGATATAAGTGATATCTGTGATTATTTTATAAAAGATTTTAAGGAATGTTAATATGAAAAATGTACTTACAATTGCTGGTTCCGATTCAAGTGGAGGCGCAGGTATACAAGCGGATTTGAAGACAATGCTTTCAAATAGAGTTTATGGAATGAGTGTTATTACATCTCTTACTGCACAAAATACCCAAGGTGTAATTAGCATAAGTGATGTGGATTCATCCTTTGTGGAAGCACAGCTTGATGCAATCTTTTGTGATTTTGAGGTTGATGCAATTAAAATTGGAATGGTATCAAATATTGAAATAATTAAATCAATTTCAAAAAAGTTAAAGTTTTATGGTGCAAAAAATATTGTATTGGATCCTGTTGCAGTATCAACATCAGGTTTTAAGCTATTGGATGATGAAGCCGTTGAGAGTTTGATTGAATATTTATTTCCTCTTGCAACTGTTATAACACCAAATATGTTTGAAGCAGAGCTTTTATTGAATAGAAAGCTTCATGGAGAGGATTCTTTAATACAGGCTGCAAAAAATTTATATGAGAAATACAATGTAGCAACTCTTGTTAAGGGTGGGCACCTAAGTGGAAATAAGGCAATTGATGTACTTTATAATGATGGAGGGGCAATAATCTTGAATGAAGAAAGAGTTAATAATTCAAATACTCATGGAACAGGATGCACACTATCTTCAGCCATCACCTCTAATCTTGCAAAAGGTTATAGCTTGAGTGATTCAGTATCAAATGCTAAAACCTATCTAACAAACTGCTTAAAAGCAAACCTAAATATTGGAAAGGGATCAGGTCCTGTGGATCATGGCTACAACATTGAATGTGAATGGTAGATAAGGATTCTGTTAAAATTCTTTTTTATACTTATAATTTTGTTAAAATATAGTTTTATATTTTGTTCTTGTGGGAGTTATATCCTGCAAGGATTTTTTAGTCTTTAGGTTATGTTTAAGTTTTTGCAATAGCGTTTGCACTAAAGACACCATAAAGCTATTCAATAAAACCAAATCAAACCTTATTGGACTTGCAATTATGGGCATGTTTCCTGGTAGCAAGTTAACAGAGAGAGCAGAGAAGGGTAACTTTACATCTGCAACTGAGCTAGAGGTTCTTCTTCAATTAAGAGAAATTCTTGAAAACTTAGATGTTGATAATATGATGTTTTATTTAGACTATTCTTTAAATACTGCAAGTCTTAAAGGAATATTTTCAAAAGATAAGAAGGTAGTGCTAGATAGAATTAATTATTTAATTAAGACAGTGGATAAGAAACCTTTAATTCGGCTATGTTTGTGGCAAATGAGTAGTAATATCTGAATCCATCTTTTTTAGAAGATAATCTCGTCTTTTTCCTGATTAGAATCACCCTTCTTCTTATTTTTTTGATCAATTGCTGCATTTAAGTATTTAGGATAACTTTTTCTTTTTTTATCTACTTTTTCTTCATATACAAAGTCTGGAAACTCTTTTTTCCTAATATCTTTATAAGTAACTATTTTTTCAACATTTTTTAAAAGATTAAATAAAATATCACGTTTCTCCAAAACTGTTTTATCTGAATAGATTTCTTCAAAATTCTTCAAAGTAAGATATTCTTCCAAAGACTTAGTACTGACACCATGGTGTATTTTATCCAATTCTTTATATTTGGTATGTAATTGATTTACCTTATTAATATCAGCTACTTTAGACCCTTTAAGAACTTGTAATATGGGAATTTCATTTTTTTTTAGCAAATTTCCTCATAGCTCTTTCTCCATCTGTAATCATATACGTAACATTTTTAAGTTTATTTTCAAATGCAGAATCTAAATTGTCAGCAGTAGGTGTACCCCAGTTAGAAGGTTTGCTAAATGCAAGTGTTTTATCTTCAAATATTACTGTAGGTACACATACTTTTGAATAAGAATTATCCATTGTAGAGCTTTTATCTCTTAAATGTAATTTTTTACCTTGTCCCAAATTAACATATTCAGAAGCGTAATATGTAGAATATTTTTTTCCTATAAAATTCATACAAGCATTCTTATTGCCTTTAGTATTAAAATCAAAATATGTTTCATCGGCTTGTACAATATTATTAAAGTTTTTATTTGTAAACAGTACCTTGCTAAGCAAAGGAAGATATTTATGTCTCATATTAAAAGTAGTACTGATTTCAACTCCTAATTTTTCAGAAGAACTTCTTAATGAAACATGATCTAATTCACATTCAAGAAACTTCAACCAACGACTTTTTGATTGTTTACTATATCCTAATACACTTATTCTGTGATCCATAATAAAAGTTTTATGACAATCTATATTTTTACATTTAAACTTTTGCTTTCCATTTTGAAAACCATAGCGTATAACATGGGTTCCTCCACAAAAAGGGCATGTTTTAGGTATTTTTTTCTTTTAAACTAACGTTTTCATTATTTTGTTCTTTTATCGTTTTAGCTTTATCTCTTTCTTTTGTAAGATAATCAATAATAAATTGGAAGTCATCATCACTTTTCATTTTATTGAGTTCAGCTGATATATTGTTAATTTCTAAATCTGATTTATTGGTTGTTAACATAGTAATTATTCTTTTTAGCATAGATTTAGCATACAAAAAATTTGTTATATATACTATTACCACTCATTTGACACAAACATAGCCGAAAAAAAGTTATAATGAAATCATGATAAATAGAAAAGATGCCAATTAAAGCCTACTATTTGAATATGGTGGCAATTTTAGGGTTAATTATTACTATAAAAGAGAATAATTGCATGTTTTATTGATAGAATCTATTTTTCTTGATACTTGATTGATTCTACTTTACAATATATTACTTCATAAATAAAGGAAAACATTTGTGCAAAAGATAGTTGGTATGGGGGATGTCGTACTTGGACATCTAGGTGATACATTGGCAATCTATGGATTAGGTTCCTGCATTGCCTTGGTTATTTATGATCCACTAAAAAAAGTTGGATGCATGCTTCATGTATTATTACCCCAGTCTCCAGTCGATAGTCTTATAATTGATACTCGATATGCAAATAAAGGTTTTGATAGAATGCTTAATTATTTGAAGTTTGCTGGAGCAAAAAAAAACAACCTACTAGCAAAGCTAGTGGGGGGGACAAGAATTATTAATGACAATGGTTCTTCTAGTGATATTGGTAAAAGAAATGAGATGTCGTGCAAGCAGTTATTGAATGATCATGGTATAAGGATTGTAAGCGAGGACTGTGGTGGAATTAAAAGCCGCAGTGTATTTTTTACTGTTTCTGATATGAAATTTACAATTCGATGTGATAATCAATTATCAAAGGTAATATAAAGCAATGAGTGAGAAAATTAAACCAACCTTATTGGTTATTGATGATAGTGGATTCATGCGACTAAGGATGAAAAAAATATTTTCACCATTTTTCCACATTGAAGAAGCTGTTGATGGTACTGAAGGTCTTGCCAAAATAAGGGGCAGAGGTTTTAGAATAGACCTTGTCCTTCTAGATATAAACATGCCTGGAATGAATGGTATTGAAGTTTTGAAGGCACTTAATAAAGATGGCGGTTTTATATCACTCCCCATAATAATCTTCAGTGGAGAGGAAGACCTTCAACTTGAGGCATTAAATAATGGTGCCTGGGACTTTGTTTCAAAGGATGAGGCTCCTCTAATTCTACGGGCTAGAGTTAAGAATGTATTTGATAGATCTCTGATGAATAGAGTTAAAAAAGAAAATGCTTTGATAAACAATGTTTTATTAAACATAATAAACTACTCACAGGATTTAATTTTTGAATGGAATACCTTGCAAGATTCAATGTTTTTTATAGGAAATATTGCTGATAAGTTGAAGGTTAAAAGCAATTTAAATTCATTCAATCAAGCACTTGATGAGGGTGATTTCATCTATCCCCCAGATATTGGTTTATTTAGATCTTCAATAAATGAAATAAACACAGAAAATAGATATACTCATGAAGAACTACGTATCATCTTGGATGATGGCGAGATCAGGTGGTGTAAATTTACATTCTATGGGGAATTCAATAAATATGGTAATTTAGAAAAGATTGTTGGAATCGCTGCAGATGTTAATGCTTTCAAAGAAGCAATTGATGCAGCAGTTGATAAAGCAGAGCATGATTCATTAACAGGGCTTGTAAATAGAGCTGCTTTTGAAAGCTTTTATGAACTTGTAAGTAAGCAAAGAGTTAATACTGCAATGCTTTTGATTGATGTAGATAACTTTAAAGCAGTTAATGATAGCATTGGTCACCTTGGTGGAGACCATGTGTTAAAGTTGGTTGCAAATAGATTGAGAAATTGTTTTAGAGACACAGATTGTGTAGCTCGTGTTGGTGGTGATGAATTTGCTGTTATAATGAGCGATGTAAAAAGTAAGTTCAATCTTATTGATAAGGCAGACAAGCTACTTGATATAATACGAGAACCCTTTGGATTTGATGGACAGGTGCTTCATCAATATATAAGTGTTGGTGTAATTTATATTCCGCAAACAAAGAAATTGAATTATCTAGATGCTTATAAAAGAGCTGATTTAGCTCTTTATGAAAGCAAAGCAAACAATAGAAACCGTTATACATTGGTTGAAAAGGAATAATTAGTGGATGATTTTATAGATGAATCAATGACTGAGATGTACATTTATGAAGTGTCCGAGATGCTAACTAAAATCGAACAGATTTTAATTGATAGTGATCTTGAGGGCAACTTGAGTGTCGAAAATATTCTAGTATTATTTAGACTTATGCACTCTCTTAAAAGTTCAGCAAGAGCCATGGGCTACAAGGTAAGTAGCAAACTAGCACACAAAGTTGAAGACTTATTAAAATATGTTGAAAAATCGAATAAAGCCATGGAAGACTTTTCAACAATATCAGATATATCACTTTCCTGTGTTGATTACTTCAGACTTCATATCCATAAAATAAAGAGAAAGGAAGAGGGTGAGGATGATGCCAACTACCTTTTTGAGCGAATCGATAATTATTTTGAATCATTAAGTAATGAGGGCAATCAAGATTCAGAGAGCAATGAAGATATTAATGCGTCTACAGACGACGATAATGCCCTAGAAGTCGAATCTCTAAAAGAGCAAAAGATAACCTTTCAAACATCTTCTAATGCCACTTTAGACGCCATTAGTTCTTCTAAAAAACCAGCAACCAAAAAAAGCATCGATAATATTGGTTTAGAGGAATCCTACAAGGATAATAAATTATCACAGCCCTCTAAAAAGAACATTGACTCAATTATAAGTGTAAAAATGGATAAGTTAGATTTACTCATGAACCTAGTTGGTGAAATGGTAATAGCTGAACCTCTTGTAACAGAATCAAAAGAAATCGATATGAACAAAACGGTACAGTTTTCACGTGATGCTGCAAGGCTTCATAAGATGATTATAGAACTTCAAAATATTGTAATGTCAATACGAATGGTCACACTCTCCTCTACCATGGTTAAGATAAACAGAATTCTTCATGATATGAACAAACAGTTCAATAAAAGTGTTGAATTGGAAGTTGTTGGAGAGGATACAGAAGTTGATAAAAATGTCATAGATTTGATATCTGATCCCTTGATGCACATACTTCGTAATGCTTTGGACCATGGAATTGAAAGTGAAGAAGAAAGAACTAAGCTTGGAAAGAGTCCAAATGGTAAGATAATTCTAGAAGCAAGAAACATTGGATCCAATGTACTTATAAGTGTCAGTGATGATGGACGAGGTATGGATACTCTTGCAATCTATGAAAAAGCCAAAAAACTTGGGCTCATCGATAAACCCTATGATAGCATGAGTGATCAGGAATTGTTTAATCTTACACTGATTGCAGGATTTACGACAAACAGTGAGGTCACTGATTATTCAGGTCGTGGAGTAGGTATGGATGTTGTTCAAAAAAACATTCAACTTCTTAGTGGAACAATTAATATTTATTCTGAGAAGAATGTTGGAACAACAATGGTTCTTAAAATTCCTTTGTTATTATCAATTGTAGAAGCTATGAACATTAGAATTAATAAAACATTGTTCACAATTCCAATTGATAACATTGTAGAGACTTTTAGAGCAAGACGTTCGGACTTTGTAATTGGCCCCAATGATGATAAATTAATAAAGGTAAGAGAGAACCTTTATCCTCTGCTATCTCTTAATAAGGTTTTTAACCTTGAAACCAAAGAAATGGATATGAATAGAGGTGTCTTCATCGTTGCTTCCACAGAAGGTGAAACCTTCTGCATATACTGTGATGAGATAATAGGACAGTATTCTGTTGTTGCTAAAGCAATACCAGATTACCTACAAAAATACAAAGAAATAGATGGAATAGCTGGTTGTACCATAATGAGAGATGGTCAAATAAGCTTGATATTGGACTGCTATGCTATAATTAAAATAGTTAAACATATAAGTGGGGTAAAGAGTGCAAAAAAATAATAACTCACGGACTTTGATGGATGATAAGTTTTTTGATAATGAAAATAGTTATTTAACATTTTCTTTAGGAACTGAAATCTATGGAGTAAGTATTAAAAATGTTTCTGAAATAATTGGAATACAGGATATAACAAAGGTACCAGGTATGCCTAAATTCATAAGTGGAATTATAAATCTTAGAGGTCGGATAGTTCCAGTAATGAACCTTAGAGCTAAATTTGAAAAAACTGTTGTGGAATATAATGAGAGAACCTGCATAATAATAATTGAAATTGAAAATATCTTTCTTGGATTAATTGTAGATATTGTTTTGGAAGTTGTAAAAATAGGGGAAGATAAAATAACCCTTTCTCCCAATATCACAACATATGAAAGCAATTACATTGATGGAATCGGACAATATAATGGTAATGTGGCATTGCTCTTGAATGGTGAGAAATTATTATCCAGAGCAGATATCGACAACTTAAAAGAAAACTAAAGGAAATATTATGAAAATAGGAAGAAAGGCAAGTATTAAGCAAAATGTAATTACAGGTTATGTATTGTTATTTTTGTGTTGCTTGGCATGCAGCGTTGTTGGAGTTATAAGAATCACAGGCATAAATAATAGCAATAAAGAGATTCAACAAAAAGCTATTGCACCAATTGTAGATTTTAGCGATATAGCCGTTTATGTTCAAAAGATAGCACAATCTGCCGGTTACATGGCCTACAGTGATGATTTAGCCGTTGTTGAAAAAGAATATATAAAAGCAACAGCGTATTCCAGTAAAATTGATGAATTGGTTGATTCAACTAAAAATTTTAGATTAGATTCAGAAGACAGTCATGTTTTTAAAGATTATGAGAATAATAGAAGTGCAGTCATTGAATCAGTTCAAGATATCTATAAATTAAGACAAGCTGGAAAAGTAGCCGAATCCCAAGCCTTTTATGATGATGTGATGGTGAATTTTATCCAAATAGAAGCAGATAGCATAAGAACTATGGCCATTGAAAAATCAACTCAAGTAAATGCATTGATGGAATTTAATATTAAAAAAACGAACTCCTTTGCTACCTTGTTGCTTTTATTGATAATTCTTGCTGCAGTTGTTGTTGTTCTATTATCCTACATGGTAATAAAAGAATTAAAAAAACTTAACGAAATGGTTGAAATTTCTAAAGAAATTGCCGGTGGTAACTTTGATGTAGAGTTAAAAATGGATAAAAACCCCAATGAAAACAATGAAATTGAGCAGTTTAGAAAATCATTTATCTATTTAATTGATCATGGAAATCGTGCACTTGGATTGGTTGTTAAAGCCTCTGATCAAGTAGAAATTGGTGCCTTGCAGGTATCTGATTCAAGCATGTCTCTTTCACAAGGAACCAGTGAGCAAGCAAGTGCAATAGAAGAGTTAAGCACATCCCTTCAAAACATTTCTACAAAAGTTAAGGAAAATAATGAAAGTGCAAAGCATGCCAGTGATTTGGCAAGCAAAGCAAAAAAAGAAGCCGATAATGGTAATGCTTATATGGGAGATCTCGTTGAAGCCATGAAGAGCATTGATGCTTCCTCAAAGAACATATCTAAGGTTATCAAGGTTATTGATGATATTGCATTCCAAACAAATATACTTGCTTTAAATGCAGCTGTTGAAGCTGCAAGAGCTGGTCAATATGGTAGAGGTTTTGCTGTTGTAGCTGATGAGGTAAGAAACCTTGCAGCGAAAAGTGCAGCAGCTGTTGATGAAACAACAACTATGATTGAAACATCCCTTGAAAAGATAAAGGTTGGAACCAACAAAGCAGAATTAACAGCTAAAGCTTTTGGTGAAATCCTTGAAAGTGTAGATGAATTAAATGGTTATGGCGATAAGGTTGCAACATCTTCCGATGAACAAACAAAAGCAATTGAACAAATCAATCAAGGAATAATTCAAATTGCAGATGTTGTTCAATCAACAAGTGCAACTGCAGAAGAAACTGCTGCAGCTAGTGAAGAATTATCAAGTCAGGCAGTACTTCTTAGAAGAGAATTGTCTAGATTTAAGATCAAGAACTCCAATCCTAATGGTAGACGGTTTAATTCAGGTAAATCTTACAATGATATTGAAAACTATCAAAATAGCAACTGGAATAAAATAAATAATTCAAACATAAGTGACAGACAGAACAAGGTTAATAATATTAACTTAAGTGATGATGAGTTTGGAAAATATTAAAAGGCTTTAATGAATATAACAGATATAGAATTTAAGAAAGTATCCTTCTTTGTAAAAGAAAAAACTGGGGTAAATTTAAAAGAAAATAAAAAAGCCCTTGTTGTAATGAGGTTATCAAAAAGATTGGGAATCTTAAATTTCAATAATTTTGAAACTTACTATCAATATTTATTAAACGATAAAGATGGTAATGAACTTCATTCTTTTGTGTATAATATTACAACTCATTACACCTTCTTTTTGAGAGAAAAGGAGCAATTTAAACTATTAAAGGAAGTTGTTTTACCAACTATTGTGCCAACTATTAAGGATGGTGATTTACGAGTATGGAGTGCAGCAACCTCAACTGGTGAAGAAGCTTATACTCTTGCAATGATTATTGATGAATACTTTGGCTTTGAAAAGAAATATTGGAATAAGGAATTACTAGCAACTGATATAGCTAGAGAGGTAATCCTAAAAGCACAGCTAGGTATTTATGATGAATCTGAACTAAAAATTGTACCTAAAGGATGGAGAGTTAAATACTTCACCGATATTAAAAATAATAAGTATCAAGTTAAGAAAGATTTGAGAGATGAGATTACCTTTAGAAGCTTTAACCTATTGGAACCTATATTTCCCTTTAAAAAGAAATTTCATATTATTTTTTGCAGGAATGTTTTGATATATTTTGATAGTAAAACTAAATTTGAAGTAATTGAAAAATTAAAGGATAACTTGGTTGTTGGTGGATATTTAATCCTTGGATTATCAGAAGCCATTAATTATAGAGAAAATGGGCTTACTTATATACAACCCTCTGTTTATAGAAAGGATAAATAAATATTTATGAGCATTAAAGTATTAATCATCGACGACAGTCCTTTTTATAGAACAATACTAAAAAAAGGGATTGAACAAAAATCAGAAATAGAGGTGGTTGCAGTTGCAAATGATGCCTTTGATGCGACAGCAAAAATCATCAAGTACAGACCACATGTTGTTACCTGTGATATTGAAATGCCTAAAATGGATGGAGTTTCTTTAATTAAGAAACTGCTACCTCAATATCCCATCCCGATTATAGTTGTCAGTAGCATTGGAGATAAAATCTTTGATGCAATAAAAGCTGGTGCAATTGATTATCTATTAAAATCCGATTTTTCTGATCCAAAAGAGAGAGATGGATTTTTTAATGAGTTGAATTCTAAAATTATTAGTGCTTATAGAAAGACCTATGTAAATAAGATTGTAAAAAAAGATGTTATAAGATTAAATCAGAAATTGAACATAAAACATGACATTATTGCAATAGGTGCTTCAACTGGTGGTACTCAGGCAATTAGTACTATTTTAAAGCAACTACCTTCTCATATGCCCCCCATTGTTGTTGTGCAGCATATTCCACCAGAGTTTTCGAGTCTATTTGCAAATAGACTCAATGAAGAACTACCTTTTACAGTAAGTGAAGCAGTAAATGGGGAGGCATTATTGGACAATCATGTATACATTGCACCAGGTGATAAGCATCTTGAAGTAACACGTGGAGTTGGTAAAAAGCCTTATTTATATGTTAAAAAAGGTGATAAGGTCAATGGACACTGTCCTTCTGTTGATAAATTGTTCTATTCTGTAGGAAATACCTTCAAAGCAAGAGCCTTAGGGGTCTTGCTTACAGGTATGGGAACTGATGGAGCTTTAGGATTATCAATGCTAAGACGAAGTGGGGCAATTACCATTACTCAGGATGAAATAAGCTGTGTTGTTTATGGGATGCCAGCTGCTGCAAAGGAGCTGGGAGCAAGTCAATATGAGGTGTCCCTTGAAATGATGGGTGCCACAATAATGAGATGTTTATAGAGAGAGCCATAAAGCTCTCTCTATAAAAGTTATTTTCTATTTGCACAGGTATAAATGTGCTTCATATCCTTTTTGTCTAGGACCTTAATTGAGCCAAAATTAGTGGTATTACCATTTGAAGCTTTATCTGCTAGTTCCTCAATCTCCTTGCCGGTTAGTTCTTTTTTAAGTAGGTCGGGAATGTTTGATGGAAGATCAATCTCTTCAATGAAGGATTTCATCCTATCGATCATTCGTAGTGCATCTTTTTCATCATCACCTGATAAAGGCAAATCAAAAACATCAGATCCAAAATCAGCAAATCTGCTTGGTAGCTCTTTATAAACATACTTTGCCCAGGATGTAAATACTGCAGCAATTCCTGCACCATGTGCACAATCAAACATACCACCTAGTTCATGCTCTAATTGATGACAGCTCCAATCACCATGAGTTGAATTACCAAGTTCTGTTAATGAATTATGAGATAGAGATGATGCCCACATTAAATTACCTCTAGCATCTAAATCATTAGGACTCTTTAAAACAATCTTTATTTGCTGGAATATATTTTTAACTATTGCAATATTAATGGAGCGAGTTAAGGATGATAGATGACCTGTTGAAAAGTATCGCTCTATTGAGTGCATGGCAGCATCAAAACCTCCACTTGCACTTTGATAGGCCGGAAGACTGGTTGTCAATTGAGGATTTAATAGTGAGAATTTATTTACCTGGAAAGCACCTTTGCAAGATCTTTTTAATCCAGTCTCATCGTCTGTTATAACACTTGAGTCACTCATCTCAGAACCAGCTGCTGCATTTGTTAAGATAACTCCTTTGTTAATTGATTCAAGAGTAGGGAGTAATTCAACCTTCCCTTTGTAAAAATCTGCTACATCACCATTGTATTTAGCACCAACTGCAATTGCTTTGGCACTGTCTATTGTTGAACCACCACCAATAGAAAGAATAAAATCAATGTTGTTGTTCTTGCAAATCTCAACTCCTT
Source organism: uncultured Spirochaetaceae bacterium (assembly GCA_964457975.1). Taxonomy (GTDB): domain Bacteria; phylum Spirochaetota; class Spirochaetia; order Sphaerochaetales; family Sphaerochaetaceae; genus Pleomorphochaeta. The sequence goes on from CAYWGU010000007.1 coordinate 46,783, forward strand.
TCCTTACAAGACTCATTCTTGGATTGGACTTGACCCCTCCAAATTCAATGTAAGAAATGTTATAATCATCAAGATCTTTTTCAACTCTTTGAAGTAAACCTGATTTTTTGATTCTGTTGGATCCAAAATGAATTAAAACATTTGTTGCTGAGTATTCTTTTATTAATCTGCCACATTGGTTTTCTGCATTCTCACCAAAAATAACCTTGGTTGGAACATAATAAGTAAAGTCGTTCATAAGAAATTTCTCCTCTTCTTTGTTTTCTGTTCTTATTATAGCAGTGATGCATAAATTGATAAAGGAATTTTGAAAATCAAATATGTAGTACTTTACAATTTACATATGGCTATTTCGGGAGTATTATAATACAAGAGGTAACTAAATGGATATTACATTTTTTGGTGCTGCCCGTCACGTAACAGGTAGTTGCACACTTGTAACCTGCAATGGTTTGTCTATTATGATTGATTGTGGATTAGCTCAAGGAAAAGATCGAAAAGATATGGGTGATAATTTGGCATTTGATCCAGCTTTAGTCGATATTCTTCTTTTAACTCATGCACATATTGACCATAGTGGAAGAATTCCACAGATGGTAAAAGATGGATTTAAAGGTCAAATTTATTGTACAGCAGCTACAGTTAATTTATGTGAAATAATGCTGGCGGATAGTGGTCATATTCAGGAAACTGAAAATGAGTGGGCAAACAGAAAGAATAAGAGAGCTGGTAAGAAGTTAACAGAACCTCTTTATACTGTTGCTGATGCTTATAAGAGCTTGCAGCATTTTAATCCAGTTGATTATAAAAAAGTAATTGAATTAGGTAAAGGAATAAAATGTAGATTTGTTGATGCTGGTCATCTGCTTGGATCTGCTTCCATAGAGCTGTGGCTTCAAGAAGATGGTAAGAAAAGAAAGTTAGTATTCAGTGGTGATATTGGAAATTTTGACCAACCTATTATTAAAGACCCTGATTACTTAGATGATGCTGATGTTGTTATAATGGAATCAACCTATGGTGACAGAATTCATAAAACTCCAGAAGGAGCCATTGGACATAATATTCCAACAAAAGTTAGAGCACAAGAGTTAGCTAATATAATAAAGTCGACCTTTGATAAAGGTGGTAATGTTATAGTACCAGCATTTTCCGTTGGAAGAACTCAGGAAGTATTGTATTTATGTAGATATATTATAGATCATAAGTTACTTCCAAAATATCCAGACTTACCTGTATATGTAGATTCTCCTTTATCTGTAAAAGCCACTGAAATATTTGCCTCTAACATTCAAGGTTATTATGATAAAGAAGCAATGGAAATTATTAATAGAGGAGAGAATCCAATAATATTTCCATCTTTAACCACCATAGTTGATGTTGAACAATCAAAAGGATTGAATTTTATTAAGACTCCAAAGGTTTTAATCTCTAGTTCAGGTATGTGTGATGCCGGACGTATCAAACATCACCTAAAGCACAATTTATGGAGACCAGAATGTACTGTACTTTTCTCTGGTTATCAAGCAAATGGAACACTTGGTCGATCTATAAAAGATGGAGCAAGACATGTAACCATTTTTGGTGAACAAATAGATGTTAGATGTGAGATAAAAGAATTGCAGGGAATCTCGGGCCATGCAGATCAATCAGGTTTGCTTGATTGGATAAGAGCCTTTAAAAAGGAGCCTAAGCAGATCTTAGTAAATCATGGAGAGGAAGAGGTTGCCCCTTTCTTTGCTACCTTGGTTGGTAAGGAACTAGGCATTAATGCATATGCTCCAAAGAGATTTGAAGTATTTTCCTTATTGGATTCAACAAGCATACCTAGACAGAACGTAACAAAAATAGAAAATAGAACCAATAGGCAATTGGCTGAAGCTTTGTCTGCCTTGGTTGAAGGAAGAGATGGACTTGAATCTGTTGTTGGTAGAATGATGGAAACAAGTAGAGATGATAAACGAGATGAAAAGGATACCACAAGATTAATAAATGCAGTTGAAAGACTTGCAAGTGATTTAGAATATTTATCAATTAAGTGGGGACCAGATGTAAAGGTTGATGAAAAATAATCAACAGCAGATATAAAATAAAGGCTACAAATCTTTTTAGATATGTAGCCTTTTGTCAACTTAATGCATTGGATGTTAATAAAGTTTTTTTCCCATGAAATAACCTCTATCTGTATTTTCTAATAAGACAAACCCCATTTTTTCATAAAACCCTATGATGTTTTCATTATGGCTAGGAATTCTAAGGTGGACACCTGGGATATTCATTTCATATAGTTTGGTTAGATGATTTTCAATCAAGCTGCTTCCAATACCTTGTTTCCTTATTGAAGAGAGTAAATCAACTCTGAGATAAGCGGGATAGCCTGAATGTTCCCAAAGTCCCTGTCCTTTACCTTTAAGAATTTTATTTATTACTCGTTGTTCTTCCTCGCTTTTAGCTTTTGCACTACCATAAAAAGATTGAAGAGGTGGAAGCCATTTGGTGTTTAACCAACTATTGAATAGTATGGTGTTGCTTGTTCCCACAATATAACCCGAGGGTCTATCGTAGTAATCAAGAGCAATTGAGCAAAGACTTGGTTCAAATTGAAAGAAAGGAGCACTGAAGAATTGTCCAACTGAAATGGGATAATTAAAAAGAGATGTTCCATCCTCACCATAATTTGCAGTTTTAATAGAAATATCGTAAAGATATGGAATATCTTGAGGTATAACTGATCTTATATTTTTAGGCATTATATTTTTCCTTGCTCATATTCTATTATACAAATTGTTTATTAACAAGATAAATGATTAATTAGAATAAGCTTCTAAATTAATATTTATTCTATATGATTGATTGTAAATTCACGACAATAAAAAAAATCTTTATTATTTATAAAATTAAATATTTTTATTTATTTGTGAGGTAGGGATTTATAAAGTTAGAATAAATTTACTCCTTTTTTTTTGATATTTTACTTTACATAATATTCGATGCATGCTATATTCTCAATCACGAACTAAAAATGTTGATAACTTGATATTAAATAAGTTTTTTTAATTTATTGGTACATGTTTTTAATGAAATTTTGGTTCTGTTTTTTGAAATTATGAGCGATTGGAAAGAGAAGAAATAAGAAAGCAAACCGTAAATATTTTTATCGAAA
>CAYWGU010000008.1:0-49845 GCA_964457975.1 uncultured Spirochaetaceae bacterium
TGGATTGAAATTAAATAACATCTGATAGTATTCATTAATTTCATGCTTTGCATCCTGTGCAGAGACATATGTTAGATTGCAGTTTGGAATTGCTGGAGTTGCCATTGCTGCTTTCATTATTCCAAGATCTTCAATTAATTTGCCTGCGTCTTTGGGATTTGCTACAACAAATGCAACACTGTCATTATAAGCTGCTAAGAATTCTTTTAATGCTTGGGGATGATTTTGAGCAAATTCATCTTGAACTACAAGAACAGTCATTGGATAATTATCCATTCCAGTTGCAACTTTATAACCATCTTGTGCATCATAGATTTTCTTTAAATTGGAGTTCTTTGATAAAACCATTGTTACAAAAGGTTCAGGAAGCAATGCAGTCTTAGCCTTTTCTGCTATCAATAATTGTGATAGTTGAGCTGAAGAGGTAATACCATATTCAAGAGTGAGGTCATCTTCACTCAAACCATTATCACTTATGATAAGTTTTGCAAGTTGGTTTGGAGTTGATGCTGGACCACCTGGGATGTAAATCTGCTCTCCAATTAGGTCCATTGGATTTTGAATTGAACTTGATACAACAGATAGCATACCATTACCAATAACAGCTGCTAATTTAATTTTTACATCTTTGTTGTATAGAACAGCAGCAAGGTTGCTTGGAAGGGCAGCAATATCTTCTGTACCCTTGACAAGTTGTGCAATTACTTCAGTAGGTGCAGAATAAACCTTTGTGTTAATGCTTAAAGTATCACTTATCTTACCATCATTTTTTGATAGTGCAGCAGATCCAAAACCTGTAGGGCCTGCCATTACAGCAAGATTAACACTCACACTCTTCACTTCATTTACACCAACACTTTGATTGTTCTGGTTTTCATAAGCTGCCTGTGAAAAGACCGGAGCCCCTACAAGCAATGCTAATGCAAAAAGACTTATTATTTTTTTCATATATTTTCTCCTAATAAATTCCTATTAATCTAGTATAGTAAAAAAAAGGAAACAAAACATAGTTTCATTCCCTTTTTATTAATATTTTTTTTATTATTATTTCACAATAATTCTGAAGAATCTCTTTTTACCCGCTTTGAGTAATAATTCACCTTCATTATCAAGTAAATCTGCTTTGATTATGGCCTTTGTATCAACGATCTTTGCACCATTGATACTAGCACCTCCACCTGTTACAAGTCTTCTTGCTTCACCATTTGAAGCACAAAGAGAAGTTAAGGAGTAAAGATTTAGTACAGGAATACCTGCTTCAAGATCAGCTTTAGACATTTCCATGCTCGGCATACCATTTCTTTGCTCTATAGTTGCTGGAGCATCAGCGCTAAACATTGCCTTAGCAGCTATTTTAGCTTTTTCTGCCTCTTCCTTACCATGAACAATCAAGGTGTTTTCATATGCAAGTCTTTCTTTAGCTTCATTTATATTTACATCAGCCACTTCGTATTTGGCAATCTCTTCCAAGGAAAGGAATGTAAATAGCTTCAAGAATTTGATTACATCAGCATCATTTACATTTCTCCAATATTGGTAGTAATCGTAGGGAGAGTACATTTCAGGATCTAGGAATACTGCACCTTTTTCACTCTTACCCATTTTCTTACCATCGGCTCTCATAATTAAATTAAAGGTCAAACCAAATACTTCAGCACTTTCTACCTTACGTGTTAATTCAATACCAGCTACAATATTGCCCCACTGATCATCACCACCGATTTGTAGTCTACAACCAGTCTGTCTATATAATGTTAAAAAATCATAGGACTGCAATAATTGATAGTTAAATTCAATGAAGGATAATCCTCTTTCAAGACGTTGTTTGTATGCCTCAAAAGATAACATTTTATTAACTGAAAAGTGACGGCCAATTGTCCTTAAGAAATCAATGTAATTTAGATTTGTTAGCCAATCTGCATTGTCCATCATTGTAGCATGACCAATTTTTGAATCTTTAGGGATCTCTGAAAAATCTACTACAGTTCCAAGTTGACTTTTTATATTTATTACATTTAAACCAATTTGCTCTGGAGTTAACATCTGTCTCATTTCAGTTTTACCAGATGGATCTCCAATCATGCCTGTACCACCACCAACAAGAGCAATAGGATTATGTCCTGCTTCTTGTAAATGATGCATAGCAAAGAAAGGAACCATGTGGCCAATATGAACAGACTTACCTGTTGGATCTACACCAACATAGAAAGTTATAGGTTCTTTATCCATTAAATCACTAAGTCCGTCTAAATTAGAACAAGACTTAACGAAACCTCTATCCATTAAAGTTTGTAATGCGCTATTCATTCTTACTTCCTTTTGTAGTTCTTAGTTGCTGCTTTAATTGTTGAAATTAATTCACTTACAGGAACTCGTACCTGCTCCATTGAATCTCTGAAACGAAGAGTAACTGTGTTATCTTCTTTGGTATCATAATCAACAGTAATGCAATAGGGAGTACCAATTTCATCCATTCTTCTATAACGACGGCCAATAGCACCACCTTGATCGTAGAAAGTTGTAAATTCTTCTCTTAATTCCATTTCAATTTCTTTTGCCAATTCTGCAATACCATCTTTTTTTACAAGAGGAAGAACCGCTACAGTAACTGGAGCTAATCTTGGATGGAAATGCAATACAGTTCTTAGATCATCACCTTTTTCAGTATGCAGAATCTCTTCATCATAAGCATCACATAAAGCCATCAATACATTTCTTGTAAGACCAGCTGATGTTTCAACAACATAAGGAATATATCGCTCATGAGTTACTGGATCAAGATAATCTTGTTGTTTACCACAGAACTTTGAATGTTGAGTTAGATCATAATCTGTTCTACTGTGGACACCTTCAAGCTCTTGCCATTTCATAGGTTCAACAAATTGATATTCAATATCATAAGCATCTTTTGCATAGAAAGCTAATTCTTTAGGTCCGTGTTGATGCCATCTTAAATGATCCATTCTAATACCCATTTTTTCATAGAAGGCCATTCTCTGCTCTCTCCAGTATGGGAACCATTTTTCATCATCACCAGGTTTGCAGAAGAACTGCATTTCCATCTGTTCAAATTCACATGAACGGAAAATAAAGTTTTTGGTTGTAATTTCATTTCTGAAGGATTTACCTACTTGAGCAATACCAAATGGAATTTGAACTCTTGAGGAATCAACAACATTTCTGAAATTAACATAGATACCCTGAGCTGTTTCTGGCCTTAAATAAACAACAGAAGCTGAATCGCTATTAGAACCAATGCTTGTTTGGAACATCAAGTTAAAATTCTTAGGTTCAGTAAATGAATCTTCAGCGCCACAGTTGGGACACGGTGCATCTAAATCAATTTGGTCGGATCTAAAACGTGATTTACATTCTTTGCAGTCTACCATTGGATCACTGAAGTTACCCACGTGACCTGAAGCTTCCCAAACCTTGGATGCCATAAGAATTGAAGCATCTAGACCTACAATATCATCATGCATTTGAGTCATTTCTTTCCACCAGAGGTCTCTGATGTTGTTCTTTAATTGAACGCCCATGGGTCCATAATCATATGCACCATTCAATCCACCGTATATTTCACTTGACTGGAAGATAAATCCTCTTCTCTTACATAAAGAAACGATTTTATCTAATTCTGTTTGTTGTTTTTTATTCTTATTAGCCATATTACTGTACCTCTTTTTCAAGCATTTTTATTGCTCTTTCAATTCGTCTAAAGCTTTCTTCTTTACCAAGAAGATTATATGTATCACTCATAGGAAGTGATACGTTTGTACTGGTTAATGCAACTCGTAATGGAGTAAATACACCATTAACTTTAACACCCATATCGCTAGCCATTTCTGAAATATCTGATTCTGCATCTTCAAATGTCTTGCCATCAGCTAAATCTTTTTTTATAATCTCATAATCTTTAACAAGTGCTTCATACGATGATTTCAAATCCATCTTCTTTGCAACAAACATTTCTGCAGGTGCTACTTCAGGATTGGTAAATAAGAATGCTGAAAGACCGACAATATCAGATAAAACTTTCAATCTTGGTTTTGCAGCAGCCAAAAGACCGTCAAATTTCACCTTTTCACTGGAAATTAATTCACCTCCTACATAACCTGCTTTTTGTAGGTATGGAAGAAGCATTTGCCCAAGCTTTTCATCACTCATCTGTCTAATATATTGGCCATTGAACCAATCAAGTTTCTTGTAATCAAAGATACCAGGAGATTTGCTAATTTTTGCAATATCAAATAATTTTTCAAACTCATCCTGAGTGAAGAATTCTCTCTCACTATCAAAAGACCAACCAACTAGTGTTACATAGTTCATTAAAGCTTCTGGAAGATAACCTTTTTCTTTAAAGTCTCTAACAGAAGTCGAGCCATGTCTCTTTGATAGTTTCTTACCATCTTTACCCATTACCATAGGGAGATGACAATATACTGGAGGCTCCCAACCAAATGCTTGATAAAGTAATATATGCAAAGGACCTGATGGAATCCATTCCTGGGCTCTCATGATATGAGTTATTTCCATCATATGATCATCAATTACATTTGCAAGATGATAAGTTGGAAAACCATCACTCTTTAAAAGAATTGGGTCTGGAGAAATATCTTTATTTTTTCTTGTAATATCGCCCATTAGAACATCATGGAAGGTTGTTTTACCTTCTGTTGGAACCTTAAGTCTAATTACAGGCTTGATACCTTGTATTTCTTTTTCTGCCCGCTCTTCAGCTGTTAAGTTACGACAATGTCTATCGTAGCCTTGATAAGAACTCTTACTTGCAACTTGTTCTTCTCTAATCTTATTAACTCGATCTTCAGAACAATAACAATAATAAGCTTGATCATTATCAATTAATTGTTTTGCATACTTTTGATATAAATCAAAACGTTCTGATTGAACGTACGGACCATTAGGGCCACCAACGATAGGACCTTCATCCCATTTGACGTTTAACCATTCTAATGTTTCATATAAATCATGTAGTGCTTCATCACTATATCTTTCTTGATCTGTATCTTCCACTCTTAATATAAATTTTCCACCCTGACTTTTAGCAAAAAAATAATTAAATAGAGCTGTTCTAACTCCCCCAATATGTTGTAAACCAGTTGGAGAGGGTGCGTAACGTACTTTTACTTCCATGAAAAAAAGACTCCTTATATCAAATCTTAATCATAACATTACTAGAATTTAATATAAATAGCAACATTGTAAACTCCTAAAACAAGGTAGTTATGAATATAACTAACTCATTGAATCCTATAAAAATATTGATATTTTTGATGAACTAAAATTATAATTAAAAACTTTTACGATATATAGTTTTAATAAATTTGCCCTATCATATTTCAGTTTATAAGAATTACTCATCCTGGATAAAGTTTCACTTTATAACGAGTGGTTTGAATACCAATCCATAAGAACCATCATTAACAGTAAATATTATGGAATGGAAATTACTTTATTTTATCAACTAGGCTTTATTAATGACAAAATATTAATTTGTTTATATAATGTGCTACTAATAAGTATATTAAGGGGAAGAAGGTGAAAATCCTTCGGGGACCGGCCACTGTAAGTATATGTAAAGTATATAACTCAGATTACCTTATTTATAAAAACTTAACTCACCTGGGCTTGGGTTTAATATCCTTGTCTCCTATATTTGGAGAATATAATGAAAAAATCAATTCTAACAGCAATTGCTGTCCTAATCGTACTAAATGCCTCTCTTTTTGCCACAGGTACAAAAGAAGACCTTCAAACTGCATTTGATGGTAAAAACCTAACAAATCCTACAACCTTTGTTGATAGCTTCAATAGAGAGATCGAAATCCCAAATGAAATAAAAAAAGTAGTTTCTCTTGGGCCCAATATCACAGAAATAATTGCAGAATTAGATTCACAAGCTCTAGCAGGTCGAACTGATTATTGTACTTATCCATCATGGATTGTTGATGTTCCATCAATTGGTAAGCTAACAAGTCCAAATATTGAGAAAATTATTGAAATTGATCCAGATCTTGTCATTGGATCAACTCATGTTAAACGAGAGATTATAGAAATCTTGGATAAAGCTGGAATAACCACAGTCGGTCTTTATGAAGAATCATCACTTGAGGGCTCCTACAAAGTTATCCTTGATATGGGAATTTTACTTAATAAAAGTGAAAAAGCTAAAACCATCGTAGCTGCAATGAAGAAAGATGTTGAAAATGTTAAAGAGACGGTAGCAAATCTTCAAAGGCCTAAAGTTTATTATGCAGTTAGTTTTGGACAATGGGGAGAGTACACTGCGGGTGGCAATACTTTTATTGGTAAAATGATTAATGATGCCGGCGGTATAAACATAGCCCAGGATGTAAAAGGCTGGACCTATTCACTTGAATCTTTGATTGATGCAGACCCAGATATTATAATTGTTTCCAAATACTTTGATAGCTTTGAAAATTTCTCCACAACCGCTCCTTATAATGGATTAAGGGCAGTTAAAGAGAATCATCTATATGAAATAGATAACAACAAGCTAGATAGACAGGGAATTCGTAATGCAGAAGGCATGGTCGACCTTGCTCACATAATCCATCCTGAAGCCTTTTAATAAATGAAATCCCTTAATTCAAAAAAAGCTGCAGTAGCTATTATTTTATCCATTCTTGTATTATTTCTTATCATCTTGATTTCACTGTCATTTGGTTCAGTTAAAATATCATTTAAAGAAACCATGTTGATTCTTCTAAACAAAACGGATGATATCAAATCAACACACATTTATATAATTAGGAATCTTAGAATACCTAGAACTCTCTGTGCAATTTTTGTTGGTATGGCCTTATCATTATCAGGGGCTGTCTTTCAGGCAATATTTAAAAACCCGATGGCAGATCCCTATATACTTGGGATATCTTCAGGTGCAGCATGTGGTGTTACCTTTGGTGCTATTACCTCATTGATAAACTTCATTCCAGGCGTTTGGGGAACACCTCTATTCTCCTTTCTTGGAGCAATACTAACCTCAATTACAATTTATCTAATATCTGATAGACTTAAATCTGGAACACTTACACTTCTTTTATCAGGCATTGCAATTAACTTTTTATTATCAGCTGTTATGAGCTTGATGATGTATTTCAATCGTAATGCACTAGAAGAAATTGTTTATTGGAACATGGGAAGCTTTGCTGTAAGCAGCTATGAAAAAATACAGGTAATTGCTCCAATCATAATCATCTGCATAATTCTAATTTTACATTATTATAAAGAACTTGATATATTACTAGTTGGAGAAGATCAAGCTAAATCTATGGGCGTTGAAGTCAAGAAGACAACAGCGATATTGCTTGCACTTGCTACTCTTTTAACCTCATCAGCTGTTGCTTTAAGTGGTATAATTGGTTTTATTGGTCTCATAATTCCACATGTAGTTAGAATTATATTTGGACCATCACATAAAAAACTACTTCCAATTTCTCTTATTTTTGGTTCATTATTTGCATTGCTTGCCGATACTTTTGGTAGAAGTGTTTTATCCAATGCTGAAATTCCAATTTCAATAATCACGGCAATACTTGGTGCACCATTCTTTATACATTTACTAAAGAAACAAAAGAGGCTTTTATATTAATGAATGAAATAATAAAAATTAATCATTTGAGTTTTGAATACACCAATATCCCTGTATTAAAAAATATCAATTTCAAAATAGAAAAAGGAAGCTTTACTGCTATCCTTGGTGCAAATGGCTGTGGAAAGACTACCTTGCTAAAAGCAATATTAAGGCTTGTTAAAATACAACCTAATACTGTCTTCATAAATAAATGCGATGCATTAGAACTTAAAAGAAATAAAATAGCTCAAATAGTATCTTATGTTCCTCAAAATGAACGAGTACCTTATCACTTTTCAGTAAGAGAATTCATTGAACTTGGAAGATATAGCAAGCAAACATCCAAAGAAGAAGATGATAAAGTTGTTGATAAAATGATAAAGGTTACTCACATAAATTATCTTCAAGACAAATATATTGGAGAAATAAGTGGAGGGGAATATCAAAGATGCATCATTGCAAGAGCACTTTGCCAAGAAGCTTCAATCATGCTTCTTGATGAACCAATTTCTGCTCTTGATCCTTTACATCAAAAAGAAATAATGAATTTATTGAAGACACTGGTTGAAAAAGAAAATTTAAGCATTGTATGTACTCTTCACTCCATCAATTCCGCACTGGATTATTGCAGTGATAGCATTCTTATGAAAGAAGGAAATATTATATACAAAGGAAAAACTGCAGATATTTTAAATAAAGTATCCCTAAAAGAGGCGTACAACATATCAGCATCTCTTGTCGCAAATCCCTATACCAACAACAAACATTTTATTATTGAGCCCTACAATGAAGAATCTTAATTTATACTTTCGCTTTCTAACCATTGAGCAACACCGTTGTTGCAGATTTGTGAATAGTTGGCTGTTGGTTCATACATTGCAAGATGACCTGCACCTTCAATTTCCAATACTTCAAGCTTACCTTTGAAATCTCTTTTAAAACGTGTAATTATATCACGTTTTACGGAAGAGTCGCCTGTTCCTCGTATTAAGAGCGTTGGCGATTGTAGTTTTTTTAGTGATTTTACTGCAAGATCTCTTTCTTTAATTAATTGAACAACACTTTTTGCAAAAACATGGGACCATAACTCATTTCCAAGCCATAAATCATCATCAGATGCTCGTTCACTAATTCCATAATAGGATTCATCAGTAGACCAATCAACCGTATAGCTGTAATTTACAATTGCAGCAAGCTTTATTTTCAACTTAGATTGACCATCATCAAGTCCAACTAAATCGAATGCTGGAGCAATTAAAGCAATCCTTTTTACATCAAACATCTCAGCTATGATTACAGCATTTAAGCCACCCATAGAATGTCCAACTATATAGAAAGTATCATAATTATCACTCAGATATTGTGCTGCAGCCTTTTCAGTTGCAATCCAATCCTTTGCTTTCGATTTGCAAAACTCTTTTGCTGTTGTTCCATGACCTGGAAGTCTTGGACAATAAACATCAAATCCTTTTTTGTAGATTTCTAACCCAACTGATACCAACTCTCCAGGAGTTCCAGCGTATCCATGGCAGCACAAAACGGCTGTTTTTGGTTTTTCTTCGTGAATAATTTTCCAAGGAGTTGCCACAAGTCTTATTGGATCTTTTTCTTTGTAGAAAGAAAATATTACCTTACCCATACCATCATCTTTACGTATTCGTGAATACTCAGGACACAATTTTAAAATTTCATTGCTCATATATATTCTTCCTACCAAATATCTCTAATGAGATTAAGTAAATCAATTCTTGATCTCACTTCTGCTTTTGTAAATATATTTGCAACATGGTTGTTAACAGTATTAACACTGATATCCAATTCAACTGCTATTTCTTTGTTAGTTTTACCTTGGGAGATCAATTCAATAACGCTAAATTCTCTTTTTGTTATATGATATTTTTCTAAATCATCAATTGAAAGTTCTTTCTTTTCTTCTTTAACATTAGAAACATTTTTAAAATAATTAAAAAAGAACACAAGAAGAATTATTGACCAAAAAAGGAAATAAAGACCTTCAACTAGAAATCTAAATCCTTCATTAATCAATCCAGTTCCAAGAAAGGGTAACAATGCAACACTAGCAATAATAACACTTATTGCCATATTCCTTACCCTCTTCAAAGCTATGCTTGATAAATTCTTAAGCATTACTACAAAACAGAAGGCAAGAACAAAAACAAATATGAATGATCTAATTGATTCCAATATAGGTAATTCATAAAAAAATCGAACAACCCCAAGAATAAAGTAAATAATAGCCAGTACAATAAACAATTGCTTATAAGGAGCTCTCCAAGGAGAAACTATAAGCCAAGTTATAAAATACGGAATAAAAACTATTAGAAAGGCTATATCTGATAGATTTATAATACTCAATACAGTATTTAGCACAAACAAAGTCATTCCACTAAGAAATACCTTACCAAGAAGAATAAGACCTGATATCATCATTGAACCTAAAAGGGATGAATGACATATAATCAAATACTTATTCCACACATGTTTAGTTTGCATACTATATACAATTACCAAGGCTAAGGACATGCATCCCATTGCAAAAGCAATTGTATAAATTAGTAAGGTAAGTCCAGTCAATTTATTTATCCATACCAATTGTTCTTTGGTTTAAGGTAAAGTTAGCTTGACCACAGTTTTCTGTGATTGCAAGTGATAACTCTACATAGTTAATTGCAGCAACACCAGTAAACTGCTCTACAATATTATTATACATTCTAGCATTCCTATTTGCATCATTATCTAAAACGCAAATCTTTTTATAAAAATCAAGACCCTCCGTTTTTAAATATTCAGCAGTAGGCTCGAAGCTAGGGATTTTCTCTCTAATTTTTTTATTTATCTCTTCTTCAGAAATCTCAGTTGCATTTAAAGGGTAAAAATGGAAATAATACCATAGATTGATTCCAGGATTGCTCCAAGCAAGTTTAACTCTCTTTTTATTTGCAATTTTTTGTATTTCTTTAAAGCTCTCGTTGGTGAGATCCATTTCTTTAAATGAGAAGACGAACCATACCTCTTTATAACGACCTTGAGTTTTCTTTCGTGCAACTTTTGATAAACTTTTCTCCATATCATTTTTATGAGGACCTAGCCACTCAACACTTAAGTTAGCATAACGTGAATCCTTTCGTAGTTGTGCGAAATAGAGGGCTTCATCTTCACTTGCTGTGACGATCAGCATGGTTTTTTTGGGTTTTATACTTTTTTTCTTACGTGCCATATTAATTATCCTCCTTCTGATTTGCATCTGCAAAATAAAAATCACTTAACAAAGGAAGAGAACCGAATGCACCATTCATGTATTGTTCACTAGTTAAGTCGCGACTTTTAGAATATCTAAATTGAGCTAATGAGAAATAAACAGTCTCACTTTTATCGTTTTTTTCTGCAAAATAAATACCATCACGTCTCATTAGACCAGGTCTTAAAAGAGATGGATTACAGTCAACAGCCAATAATTGTGAACCAGTTTTGTCATTGCAAGATTCAAATATTTCAATAATATGTTTCAAAACGTTTGGATGCAACAACATACCAAAATCATCGATAACAATTGTTCTGTGGTCAATAAAGCTTTCAAAGAAGGCAATACCAATCAAACATAATCTTCTAAGTGACAAGCTTTCTAGAGAATAATAGGTTGCATAGCTCTGAAGAACATTTGTATGCGAAAATACCAAATGGTCTTTCAAAATTTGAATTTTTTTGATATCAGTAATATCAAGTGACCATAAGAAGTTAATCAATTGCTGTACCCAATCTGGATGAGCTTTAATCTGATCAACAATATATTTTTCACTCAATGAAGAGATACCTAATGAAAGAACATTTAAATCTGTTTTAAACCAATTTACAACCAACTCACATATTTCACTTTCCTTATCTGCTGAGGCAGAAAGAAAAACATGTTTATAGTCAATTTTCTTAATCAATCTCTTCTTTTCACCACGATAACTCTTACCAAATCTGTATTTGTAGGTAGCTGTTTCTACATTAACATTATCGAAATCTTTTAACCGGCGATCAAACATCAATCTTTTAGATCTATCATAAACAAAATATAGTGTTTCAGAATATACCATTTTGTTTGTAGCACAAAGAGTATAATCTGCTATAATTGACGGTTTACCTTCATCATTTTCATCTTTTGGTTCCTCACCCCTATCAATAAGAATTCTAATATTGATTGTACTGGGAGTACCCTTTTCATTTGTATAGGCAAAACTTGTTCCAGCTAGTACTTGCAATGGATTTTCAACTTCATCCCATTTAGCACCGAGGATACTTTTAAGTGATTCTAATGCGCGTACAAAGGAGCTTTTTCCTGCGCCATTAGGTCCTATAATTGCTGCCGTTTTAATAATATTTAACTTGTCATTTATTCTAACAGTTTTTTCTTGATCAAAACGAGAGTCCTTTACTGCTTCATACGAAATGGTTTGAGGCAATCTTACGGATTTAAAATTTGCAATAGTCATATCTAATAACATGCGCTATTCCTCCTTAGCTTCGCGCTAATTGATAATATTTAAATTATCCATACGTTCTAAAAGATACGGATAATTTATGAGCTGTTTCAAATAACGCTCTGGTAATGTAAAATCACCATGGTTATCAGTTGAAATAATATCTACTACCCCCTCCTCTAAAAAGGGAATTGCAGAACCATTTTCAGCACCTTCAACATTTACTTGGAAAAGTACTCCAAGTTCCTTAAGCTGTTTGAACAATAAAGAATTCTTACTCATGAATGGATAACGTTCAACATGAGCAATAATTACATTCAACCCACTTTGCTTTAAAACTCTTACCTTTTGAACTAGGTTTACACATGGCAGTTTAGTAGAAAATTCAATCAATTGAAATTCCATTGAAATTGGAATTCCTTTAATTATTTCCTGATTACCAACGTAAACTTCTGATCCAAGCGAGGTAACAATACCAAAGTCAGCTGCAATTTTTTCAAACATATTATATCTCTCACCCAATAAATCCAAATTTGTATGTACATATGGATTATATAAATGAGGAGTTAATGCAATAGCTTTAATATTTGCATCTTTATATTTTTTTATCATTTTCTCAACTTGGTCAATTTTTAAAGTGCTATCATCAACGTCAGGGAGTAAATGAGTATGTAAATCAATAAGCTTCATGAATAAGATTATACCCTCAAATGGTATTGTTGTCGAGTTTTAATGTACAAACATAAAAAATAGGCTATTATTTGTTAAAAATAGCTTATAATGTCTGTTGAATATATATTTGTGTTTGATTTCTAAAATAGCTTACCGTCATTCAATGATTGAATTGGCAATTTTCTCCATTGGAGAGATAATTTTTTTTCCTGAAAAAATTAATTTTGGGAAACCTTTTTTACTTTTATGGTCAAAAAGCCAATCATAAACCATATCAACGGGAAAACAATCCAGTCCTCCAACAACAATTATCTGCTCAAAAGACTGAGAACTAATCCACCTCTTAAGTTGATTCCATGCTTTAAGCGCATCTTCACCTTTGTATTTCTTTAAAGAAATTCCATTATTGGGTGAAATATTAAGAGATTCACTAAAGTCTATAACTCCAAAGGTTCCCTCACAGGGGAACCTTTCAAGTAATTCTGTTGAATTGTGATTTACAATATAAACAATTTTTTGCTTTATTTCTGCTTCCAAAACTAAAATCCAATCTGCTTTATAGCAGCATTTGACGATGAATCATAACTTTTCATTCTCGAATAAGCTTGTATAGCATCTCCAGAACCTGTTAAATTATAAACCTCTTTCATTAAATACATGGCATCACTTCTTTGTCCCATTGCTTCAAGTAACAAAGCAGCATTGTAACCTGATGGTAGATGATTACTTTCATCCCAAGCTTGTTCAAACATAGTTTGAGCTCCAACCAATTGATTATTATCTACCATATCCATTGCAATACTTGCTAGAGGATTCTTTGGATTATTATCCATTAATTCTAATGTAGAATAAACAGTATGAGGAAACAAGTCATTTTTTGTTTGTGCAATAAAGTCATCAGCAATATCTTTATACATATATTCACTTGTTAATGATGTCATATTATAGTAATCATATTTTACACTATTCTTAACGGTATCAGTATAAGAATCAGAGGCCAAAACATAACCATTTTGCAAATCAATAATTGAATATGATATTCTCATTTGAGCTTCTTGATAAATTGTAACATTTCTCTCTTCACTTTGGATGTATTGAAGAGCCTCTCCACCTATTATATAGTCTGGATTCTTGATCATTATAAAATCACCATAAACAGGGTATTCTTCATAATCTAAATATTCAATTTCACTTGTAAAGATTGCATCAGCACCCATATCGTATAGTTTTGATGAATTTGTAATTCCATATTTTAAATTTCTAATGTATTGATCTGTTTGAGCTGGTGGAATCAACTTAAAAAGTCCACTATTTGAAAAAGCTGAATATATTTCATTTGTATAATAATCTGCAATATCGGAAGGAATCATCCTATTATAACCAGTTATGATTGAATTATTATAATTTTCATAGTTTATATAAATTCTCGTATTTGCAAATACAGGAGCATTTCCAACTTCAGTTGTAGCAACAGCCAGATTTTTGTAATCTAACAAATTAAATTTAGCAGGCTTCATGTAAGACACAGTGACTGTAGTCGCACAAGATGTGATAATCATAGTTATAGCTAAAATAGCTACAATAAAAACAGACTTATTATTTTTCATAATTGTTCCTTATAATACTAAACATAATTATATATTTAATTCTTTATTATTATTATTTAAGATAAGGACAGATAATGCAATAGAAAAATAATAAAAATGCAAATTTTACATTTACACAAAATTCAAGTTAATATATTTCCTTTTTTTATAGTTTTTACTCACTTAAATTGATAAAATTTCAATATATTCCCACCAAAGTCAAAAAATATTGAAAATGTACCATAATTATTAATAATAATAATTGACTCATGAGTTATTAGCATTTATCATATTTATAAAGCATTACAATTAAGAGAGAGAGAAAATTATGCCACATAAATATTATGATGAAGATTTGGATTTTGAAGAAGAAAAATACTTTAGCAACAATGATTATGAAGACGACCAAATAGAAGATTATGATGACCTTCCTATTGGTGATTTTGATGACGACGAAATTATTGAAGAAGAGGATGATGAAGATCTTATCAGTGAAAATTATCTCTTCGACGATGACGAAACATATGAAGATGCAATTGATGAGGAACTTGGATCAGGCAAAAAAAGTAATAAAGACTTCAATGAACCTGACGAGTTCGATCCTGATAATGCATATGATGAGGTGTTAGATGATGATGACTTAAATGAAGAAGAAGATGATGATGACTTAAATGAAGAAAAAAATGATGATGATGATGATGAAAATTATTTTGAAGATGATTTTTTTGATGCCATAGACGACGAGGAATGGAACTAATTATAAACAAATCAAAATAGTATGAAACAAACTTCCAATTTTTTGGAAGTTTGTTTGTTTTTATATCTTATCAATCCAGCCCATTAAAATACAGTCTATATAATATATTAAGGAGGAACCATCCATTTTCTAGTGAAATATTTTGTATAATTTATGAATAATTTTACAGTTTATTGTATATTTTATTTACAAACAAGTGTTTGTGTTGTATATTTTAATCATCTATTATAGAGAGAGAATATTATGAAAAAACTTTTTACGACCTTAACAATTTTTGCTTTATCGTCCATGTTTATTTTTGCTAATGGACAAGCTGAAGAAAACCAAAATCCTAATGCCTACAAAGTAGGAGTTTCAAAACTTTTACCACATCCAGCTCTAGATGCTGTTGAACAAGGAATACAAGATTATCTTGCAACTACAGATTTAGAAATCAAATACAATTTACAGAATGCAAATGGAGATATTTCAACTGCAGCTTCTATTGCATCACAACTAAAAAGCGGGAAGAATGATGTTGTTGTAGGTATTGCAACCCCATCGGCTCAATCTCTAGGAAGCATAATTTCTGATATACCAGTTATCTTTTCTGCTGTAACAGACCCAAAAGAAGCGGGCCTTACTGGGGAAAACTACTGTGGTGTATCCGATATAACACCTGTTGAATCTCAAATCAAACTCTTAGCAGAATTAACTGGTGCCAAATCAATTGGTAATATTTATTCAAGTGGTGAAGCAAACGGTGTTATTTTAAATAACATGGTAAAAGCTGCCTGTGAAAAATTAGATATTGAATGTATTAGTGCAGCCGTTTCAAACTCAAGTGAAGTAAAAATGGCAACACAATCAATCATTGATCGTGTTGATGCTATTTATATTGCACCAGATAATTCTGTTGCATCCGCTTTCAGCAGTGTAAGTGATGTATGTGAGACAAATGAAATTCCTCTTATGGGTTCAGATCCTACAGCCTCACAAGGGTTTGAATATTTAATCTCTTGGGGATTCAATTACTACAACATTGGTATTGCAACTGGCAAGCTTGTTGAACGATGCATAAAGGGTGAAGATCCAGCTTCAATTGGAACAATTGTTTTATCTGATCCATCAGATTTTGAATTGTGGGTTAACTTAGATGTAGCAAAAAAGCTTAACATTGAAATTAGCCAAGCTATGTTGGATAAGGCTACTGTTATTGTAAAAAACGAAAAAGAAATAAAGCAGAATTAACCAAAATATAACCTATTTGATATGGAAGGAATAAATCCTTCCATATTTTTTCTTTTTTTACCATGAAAGCATCATAACCTAAGATTTATTACACAATATTAGCTAATTATGTGTATCTTTAATAGCCCTATGCATAATTATTGAATATTTTTACATCTTTTTGTATATATTATTTACAAACATCAAAACATGGTGTATATTTACCTCATTATTGGGAGAAAATATATTATGAAATCAAAAAAAATATTGTCTGTATTATCTATTTTAACATTATCCTCTCTTGCATTATTTGCAAGCGGAACTTCTGAGCAAGCAAACTCTTCTGCCTACAAAGTTGGAATATCAAAAATTTTACCACACCCAGCTCTTGATGCTGTTGAACAAGGAATTCAAGATTACCTTGCAACAACTGATTTAGAAATAAAGTATAATTTTCAAAATGCTAATGGTGACATTTCAACAGCTGCATCAATTGCTTCACAATTAAAGAGTGACAATGTAGATGTTGCTGTAGGTATCGGAACACCAACTGCACAGGCATTAGCTAATGCTATAGATGACGTTCCAGTTGTTTTTTCAGCTGTAACAGATCCAGAAGCAGCCGGATTAACCGGTGAAAACTACTGTGGAGTATCTGATATAACACCTGTTAAATCACAATTAGAATTATTATCCAAAATTACTGGCGCTAAGGTAATTGGTAATATATATACAAGTGGAGAGGCAAACGGTGTTATTTTAAATAACATGGTACAAGCTGCTTGTGAAGAACTTGGTCTAGAATGTGTTAGTAGTGCAGTATCAAACTCAAGTGAAGTAAAGATGGCAGCACAATCAATCATTGATCGTGTTGATGCAATTTATATTGCACCTGATAATTCAGTTGTATCTGCATTCAGCGGTATAAGTGATGTTTGCAATAAAAAAAACATTCCACTTATGAGTGCAGATCCAACAAGTTCAAAAGGATTTGATTACTTATTATCTTGGGGATTCAATTACTACAATATTGGTATTGCAACTGGTAAAGTTATTGAAAAATGTATCAACGGGGTAGAAACTAGTAATATTGGAACTGTTGTTCTACAAGAAGCTACCGACTTTGAACTTTGGTTAAATTTAGATTATGCTAAACAACTTAATATTGAATTCACCCAAGACTTAATCGATGAAGCTGCAGTACTTATAAAAGATGGTGTAGAGGTACAACAGAATTAATTAAATTTAAAATTTATAAAATCTGACGACTTATGGAAGGTTTGAAATAGACCTTCCATAATGTGCGTCTAATAGAGAGGTTTTTTTATGCTTGAAGGAATTTTCGTAGACGGATTGATTTTTTCCATAATGGTAATGGGTATTTTAATATCCTTTAGAGTTATGGACTTTGCGGATTTAACTTGTGAAGGTTCAGTTGCTGTTGGTGCAGCAGTTGCTACAGTTCATATAGTTAATGGTGGTAGTATATTTATCGCTTTGGTTTTGGCTTTTCTTGTTGGATGTTTGGCAGGTGCTGTAACAGCTGTTATCCACAACAAATTTAAAATCCCAGGATTACTTGCCGGTATTTTAACAATGACAATGTTATATTCTATCAACTTGAGAATAATGGGTAATAGGGCAAATGTTCCACTATTAAAATCAGTAACATATTTTGATAAAATAGAAGATAAACTCTCTTTCCTACCACCGAGTGTAGCCTCTTTAATTGGTATTATTTTTGTAGTATTGATAATAAAGGTTCTTATTGATTTATTCTTTAGGACAGATTTAGGTATATCGTTGGGAGCATTAGGCGGAAATGAGCAGATGGTTATTTCTCAAGGAATCAATCCAGATTACTTAAAAATCATGGGTATTGGTCTTTCTAACGGACTTATTGCTTTATCTGGTGGACTTCTTGCACAATATCAAGGCTTCGCAGATGGTAATCTAGGTCAAGGAATGATTGTTCAAGGTCTAGCCGGTATCATGATTGGTGAGTTCTTATTCTCTAGTAACAAAATTTCTTTGATTACATTGAGAGCAATCTTTGGTGCAATCATATACAAAGCATTGATGTTCTTAGGACGTAAATATGGATACCTAATCCACATAACTCCAAATGACTTTAAAATGTTAACAGGTGTTCTTGTTATCATATCATTATGGGTTGCAAGTAGCCGATCAAAAGCCAGTGCAAGATCTGCAAAAAAAAGTGCAATTGAGAGAACAATGGCATCCACTGAAGGAGAGAACTAATGATTGAAATTAACAATTTAACAAAAGTATTCTACCCAGGAACTGTAAATGAAAAAGTAGCACTTGAAAATGTAAACTTACATGTTGAAGAAGGTGAAATTGTATGCGTAATAGGATCCAATGGATCAGGTAAATCTACTCTATTCAACTTAATCTCTGGAACATATCCTGTAACAAATGGAACAATCAAATTCAAAGACAAAGATGTTACAAAGATGCCAGAATATAAAAGAGCTAAGATGATTGGACGTATCTTCCAAGATCCTACAAAAGGCACTGCTGCTAATATGACCATTGAAGATAACTTGATTACAGCCTCCACAAAGGGTTGGAAGAATCTTAAAATTAGCCTGAATAATGAAAAAAGGAAGAAATTCCAAAATTTACTTATTCCGGTAAACCTACAAAGCAGATTGAGGGATAATGTTGGATTATTATCGGGTGGTCAAAGACAAGCCTTAACACTTATCATGACCATTATGAGCAATCCAGAGGTAATACTTCTTGATGAACATACTGCAGCCCTTGATCCTCGTAATGCCGAGATTGTTATGGATTTGACCACTAAATATATTGCTGAAAAGAATCTTACAGCTTTAATGGTTACTCATAATATGAAATTTGCAATTGCTTTTGGAACCAGATTGATAATGATGGATGAAGGTAAAATTATTCTTGACGTTTCAGGTGAGGAAAAGAAGAAGCTTACTGTTAACAAATTACTTGAGATATTTACAAATATCAAGAATGAAGAATATACCAATGATGAAGGGTTATTGAACGTATAATCATTAATTATATATTAAAAAAACACTTTGAAGGAATGGATAAATCCATTCCTTCTTTTTTATTACTTTAATGCTTTTTATTTGGTATTTAAAATCTTTTTATATGCTGCTAAGAGTCGATCAATATCAATGCTATCATATTGATTTGTTGCACTGTTAAGCTTTTCATTCTTTTCTGCTAGGGTTTTAGCATAGGCCTTCTTCAATGCAATAAGAGCTATATTATCACCTTTATGGAGAATTTTCTGCTCATCATTTTTTATATTCAAAAGGGCAATAGCTTTTTCAGCTTCAATTCTTCTTCTTTCCAAATTGTATTTCAGATTTTCTGCTACTGATTTATATGCAGTTTCAAGATTCAATTTATCATAGGAAGAAATAACCCAAATAGCACCATCCGTATCAGTATAGTTGTTTTCAATGATTACATTTGTGAGTGTTACATTGGTAACTTGCTGGCTAAAGTTTTCAAATACATCAGAGTTAGAAGAACTTACATATCTACCAGATTCTGAAAAATAATTCTTAACAGATGAATTAACAATTGTTGAAACCTGTCTTGCAATCTCATCCTTTGCAAGAGCTTCAGCTCTAAGCTTGCTATTTTGAAGGGTAGATAAATCCCCCATTCCAACACCGTAGAATCTATCATCAGATAATGGAGTAAGAACTGTCCAATAAGGCGCTCCCTCTTCTGTAACTTTTGGATGCTCTGTTATGTAAGGCGATTTACTTGTTGTACAACCAACAAGAAACAAACTAAGAACCAACATAACCAATACAGCTTTTTTACTCATAAAGCTCCCCTCCTATTACTTTATTCCTCTTTTAACAAGGCAAAACTATAATAAATATCATTTTTTTTATCATAATATCTTGCAATAATTTTAGCACCACTTATAGAATTGATGTTTCCTTGATATGATTGATCCCTGTATGCACCATTATTTAATATCTGATTATGAATTACAAAACCATCAATATCTCTTACCTGAGCAAATATTGAATCAACACTCAAGTAATCAGCAGCTTCTATAGAACTCCAAACATTTGAATAATGCATTGTTCTTCCAATTCCAATTATGTAACCTGGAACTTCATAGTTTCCTTTGATCCATAAAGGAACATTATCTTCATTCCTTTTTAGATTAAATGGAGGAAAGTCATCAGTTGAATCTGCATATTTAGTAAGTACAACACAACCTAAAGAGTCACTAAATTTAATGCTTATAATCTCTAACTTATTTATGACAGATAATAATTGGACATCACTGTATTGTATGTGATCATCAAACAACAATAAAAATGAATTATCACTATCTTCACCATAAGTTTGAGTTTTTAAGGCTGCCTTATTATGAATCAAAACATTTTTTGCAGCATCCATCAGTGCTTCACTCATCATTTTATCTGTGGTTGAATAAACGCCAGAAATCCCAGAATATACACCATTAGCACACTCTGAGATTTCATCAAATATTAAATTTAAATCTTCTACTGGTTTGCTATAGGTATGACTCGTAATTGATATAGTTGAACAACTTACAAAAAACATTACAATTATAGATAGCAAAATTGAAAAGACCTTTTTGTTTTTCACCTACTAAAAATTTCCGTTTAGTAAATCTTCAAATGCACTTTGCATTCTTGCATTGGCAACTTCTGCTGCTTCATTTTGAGAGAACTTTTCTGATACAGCTCTTGTTGCTGGTTCAAATGCTTTCTCAACATTTTCATTTGGAATGCTCATCAATACATAAACATAACCATCGTCACCAAATGCTAATTTCTCTCTAGTTACACCTTTAAGAGATGCTGTTGCAACTTGAACACTGATTGATTCAAATGCATCTAAGTTCTGACGGTTATCGCCTTCACCTGCATCATTAACATAGTTTTTTAATACTTCCTTAACGTTTGTTTCAATCCATTCTGCTAATTGGTTTCTTGCAGCCATTTCTGCTTTTTTTATAGCAGTCTGGCGATTTACTGCTTTAGCAGTACCGGTTGCATAATGTACATCGGCAGCAATAGGGGTGTTATAGAACCACTCTGGAACAGTATCATCGTTTATAACTTCTTTAGACATTGGAGCTAATGCTCCTGCCTTTGTGCTTGTGCTTGTGCTTGCGCAACTTACAAAACTAAAAGATGCAATTAGCATCATAACAATCACTAGGTTTTTTTTCATTTATTACTCCACTTGTTTACGTTATTTTTTTTATAATAAACTGCCTACAATAATAATGCAAGAAATAAGTTAAAAATACTCATCGATTGATAACTTTTGTATTTTATTGGTCAAATTGACATATCTAATTTAAAAATTCGCGGTATTATTAATACTAATCTGCAATTGTGAAATATTCATATAGATCTTTTCGAACTGGCTTTTGTAGTTTATATATAATCTTAAAGGCATCTTTATTATCAACAGTTTCACTTTTTGCATCCCCAACTGGAAGAATCTCACCAAGAAAAAAGAAATCCTTAGAACCTTTTATTTCTTTGCTTTTTCTTACAAACAAGTAAATCTTTGTACCCCTTTCCTTAGCCTTATATATATGCTCCCAGTCAGACTGTCCCAAACCAATTCTTCTTTGCTTTTTTGAATGAGCCTGCAACGTATCTTCATTTAAAAAAATATCTTTGTAATCAATTGCATCATCATTTTTATTGTAGTTGATAAAGACAGGAAGTGTATTTGTTTTTGCATTAAACTTATATCCAAAAATAGTTCCAGATTCATCTCTATCCCAATTCAATAACTCACATACATCACAATATGAATACGATTCAAATAGTGTCATGTTGCTGTTATTATATACCTTGCTGTACTTACTCCAGTATCTTTCAGCTGCAAATTTAATTATCTCATCTACCGCCATTTTAAAGTCAGGATTTTCAAGATATTTTGTTAAAGTTTTGCTTTTTACAATTATTTCACCATTTTTTTCTGCAAAATTACATGCACCATGAACTTTTAAACTCTTTGCAGTTTTAGATACAGTGCTAAAACTGTGAGTTACTATTTTAAAAAGTGTATCAAGTAATGCATCATTTATGGAGGTATAGTCATCATCATTTATAAGATACTTAAGTAATGCAATGAGATTGTAGTCCTTCCCCCGTCCAACCTTTTTAGATAAAAAATCAAGTGCGGTAAATTCGTTAGTAGATAACAAATAGGGGAAATCCTCTTTTTCACAGACTCTCATTAGAGAGTAGTAAGAACCAAACTCCTCAAAGACCTTGTTCATCTCTACTCGTGAACTTCTTCTAAATTCAGTAAAAGATGGAATTTTATTTATTTCATTTTTAAGTATTTTATAGGCATCTCTAATATCTGCCTTGTTACCAATTTTACCAATATCTATGGACTTATATATCTGTTGCTTTGAAATTTCATCAAAAAATATTGTTGAAGAACCTGGAAGGAATCTAGATCCATCAGATACTGTTTTTCCTATTGATTCCTTATTGCATGTTCTATCACCATACAGCGCAATTGGTATATTGTAGTTTTTTTCATAGTTACCAATAAAATCAATTATAACAACAAATTCTTTGTTGTAAAACTTTCTTAATCCTCTACCAAGTTGTTGAATGAAAACAAGAGAGGATTCAGTACTTCTTAAAAGGACAATCTGATTTACAGATGGAATATCTACACCTTCATTGAACACATCTACTGTAAATATGTAATCAAGTTGGGGCATTGAAATTTTATCTTCCTCTAATTTTACTATTGCATCGAATCTATCTGTATCAGAATTTTTACCACTTAAAGCCTGTGTTCTGTATCCTCGTTTATTAAATTTAGAAGATAGTTTTTCCGCTTCATCAACTCTACTGCAGAAAATCAAACCTTTAACTCTATCACCTGAGAAACCATAGAATTCAATCTTATCAATTATATGTTTAACTCTTTCATCATCTTCAAGATCATTTATTGTATTATTATCTGACAACAATTGTTCATTTATATATATCTCTGATATACCAAAGTAATGAAATGGACATAAAAGATCCTCTCTCATTGCTCTTTGAAGGTTTATACGTAGAGCAATATTATAATCAAATAAAGATAACACTTCTTTTGCGTCAGTTCTATTTGGGGTTGCAGTCATACCAAAAAGAAACTTGGGTTTGAAATAGCTAAGTATTGCTTTATAACTATTTGCGGCAGCTCTATGTGCCTCATCAATTACGATATAATCAAAGGAATCAGGGTCAAACTGTTTTTGAATAGATTCTTTTGCCATCATGTTCATTGTTGAAAATAAATATTTACTATCGAAATTTCTCTTGGTTCCAGACAGTATTCCAGTATCGATATTACAACCTAGTATTTCTCTGAAACTTTCCTCTGCTTGATTGAGCAATTGCTCTCTATGTGCCAAGAAAAGAAATCTTTTTGGATTATATTCCTTTACATCAAATGCAACCAATATGGTTTTACCCGTTCCTGTAGCTGAAATTAGAATAGCCTTATTTGCACCATTTGCCCTAAGATCTCTCAAAGATTCTAAGGCTTCTTCTTGCATCGAATTTGGTTTAAATATTTTCTTATCAAAATCAATCTGACTTTGAAACTCTCTCTTTTTGGTTCTTTCGTTATATACTTGATAGTAATTAAATAACCATTCCTTAGTTATTTGAGTTGCAGCACTCCATAATGTTGTAAAATTTTCATCAAGTGATTTTAATAGAGCACCACTCTCATAGCCTGTTAACCTAACATTCCATTCTTGATTTGTAGATAATGCTTGATTTGTTAGATTTGAACTTCCAATGAAAAAGGTACTTATCTTTGGACCTTGGAACATATAACCCTTTATATGAAAGTTTGATTCATATACTTTAACTTCCAAGTTATCAAACTTTCGAAGCACATCTAGTGCTCTAGGTTCTGAGAAATTTAAATAATTTGATGTTAATATTTTACCTTTGATTCCAAGTTTTCTTAATCTATCCAATGTACCAAGTAATGGATTTATTCCACCATAGGTTATAAAAGCTACAGAAAACCAGAAGGTTCCGCCTTCATCACCTATCTTTTCTAGCTCACTTTGCAATTGAGAAAAAAACTTCATCCCTTTCGAGCTATCATTAACAATTAAAGATGGTGCAAAGCAGGAAGAATGGTATGCTGCATCGTCTATTAAAGCACTTTGAGCGCCTTCTGTTATTAAATCCTTACTTACATTCATGCACTTACTCCAATTATTTGTCAGCTTAAGTCATTAAAGATCGGAGATCAAGATATTTCGGAATTATATTAGTTATATTATAAAAACAATAAAAAAGGATGCAAGAATAAACTTACACCCGTTATTGTTAAGTATTAAAACTTAAGCTTCTGGACTCTTCCATAATTTTTCAAGTGAATAAAAGTCTCGTAGTTCTTCACTCATTAAATGAATTACAATTGAACCACAGTCTATTAATTCCCAGCCATCACCAGCTGGAGCTTTATGACGATCACTTACTTCCAAACCAAGGTCATTTAATTCACCCCATAATTGGTGTACAGTACCTCTTAGATGAGCTACTGAAGTAACAGTTGCAATAATTAATACTTCTGCCCATGAACATCTACCTTCAACATCGATTACATTGATGTCTAAACATTTTTGTCCATCAAGAAATCCTTTTACTGCGTTTACATTTTCGCTTAACTGCTCAGTCATTATTATCTCCTATCAGATAAAGAGAGCACTTGTCTATACCAAAGGAAAAAGTGATCTCGATTATTTTCTTTTATATTTTCGCTATCGCTAAGATAAAAGCTATATGCTTTTGTATTAGCAATCTTTTCTACAAATGGTTTTATATCAAATCCTAACCTTTGGGAATAGGTTTCAACCACATCACTCTTCAATAGCATCTTTTGGTAGTTTATTCCACCTTGCCATATTGAAGAAGCTCTTTCATCATCACTGCTTAAATTGTAAAGCAACTTATGAATATCCTCTATATCTTCATCAGATATTGCAAATATTACATCAGGAACCAATTCCATATATTCAAGCAGTTCATTTCCTTTGCTTTTATCAGATATTTTAATTGAAATTAATGATTTAGCCTCAGCACTTATTATATAAGCACAATCATCAGCATTTGCTAATAATATATAGCTACTTGAATTAATATTACAGGAAATAAATAATATTAAAGTAAGTATCATCAAACCAAGTTTTTTCAAAAAGTCCCACCTTCCTTAAGGAAATTATATAACCCTTCAGTTGATTTCGCTAGACTCTGATTTTTTAAATTTCTATGTTTAACTTCGTTATCCAAAATATTAATGCAAATTTCTTCCATTGAATCCATTTTATTAAACTTCACTCTGTCCTTGTCAGATAAGAACGAACGACGTGGTTCTAGATAATCAGATAAATATATTATCAATCCAAGCTTCCCCATATCCTTTGATCCAAGAGTATGCCATCTTATAGCTAATTCATAAGATTCATATCCTTTTTTCTTTACAATATTGGCACCTACTGGAGCATGCAGTAAAACTGGATTTACAATTTCTTCTTTTTCCATATGAATATTGTTTTTATTACAATAAAGGAGCATTTGGTCAAAAGTCCAATTTCTTGCAACATCATGTAACAAACCTGCTCTATAACAGTCCTCATCTCTAAAGCCTGCATTAAATCTTTGGTTAAAAAACATTGCAGTTTTACCAACAGATACACAATGCAAAAATCTGTTATTAGAGACTCTTGAACTTACAAACTCTTCAAGCGTGGTAAAGTCTGTTTTTTTTGACATATTCATAGACCCCTTTACTAAGCAAAGTTGAAAAATCTTTATTCGCATTTGCAAGAATTCTTATAGTAGAAGAAGCATCAACCATTATTTCATTACTCACATACTCAAAATCTATTCCTTCAGGTAAATCAACTTCATTTTCTTCGCGTCTACAAACAACAAGATCAACTTTTTTTATAAGATCTTTAAATCGATACCACCTTTTTAAAGAAGGAATCAAATCATCACCCATTACAAGTCCAAGTTTTCCATCATACTCATATTTTTGATATATTGTTTCAACTGTATCATATGTATAAGAGACTCCACCTCGTCGTATTTCACAGTCTTCTATTACAAATAGTATATCCCAATCTTCTGGATATATTTTCATATATTCAGTTGTTGCAATTCTTACCATTTCAAGTCTGTCTTTTGAATGAGTTGGAGTTGTATCTCTTTTGAAATTATTGATTGCTACAGGTACAAGAATAAATTTCTTGTACCGTGTATTATTATAAACGGTATGGATGAGATGAAGATGTCCTAAATGAACAGGATCAAAACTTCCACCGAATAAAGCTGTAGCAAACATTTATTTTACCTCTTCAGGATTTTCTGGATAATAAGCATCATTGTTAACGTGGACGGAAAAACCGCCATTCTTACTTCCTCTTAGAGTCTGTAAGTCTTCATTATCATTGTCTCCTACCATTTTAATAAAGGATTCTTTTACACTATCGACACCTTGGTCTAAGTATACACACAACCCAATTACATTATTGTTAGGATATTTTGCTTTTAGTTCTTCCAAATGCGCTGGAGCATCTTTTTCTTCTTCATCTAGATGAGTACCAATGATTACTTGTGGCTTTTCAAGAAGTTCAGGACTATAAGTCTTTAATTCTTCTGCCAATTTATCATAAGATTCTAAATATCTATCATCAGAGAGATCAATTAAAAATGCGAGGCCTGTTGTTCTACTGATATGACGTAAAAACTTATATCCCATTCCAGAACCATCACTAGCTCCTTCAATAATACCAGGAATATCTGCTAAAACAATATCTTGATCGCCATAACGCATCATACCAAGCTGAGGAATCTTTGTGGTAAAAGGATAACCTGCTACCTTACTTCTTGCATTTGTTAATGCATTAAGAAGAGTAGATTTACCAGCATTCGGATAACCTACGAATCCAATATCAGCTATAACAAGTAATTCAACACCGAGTCTTACTTCAGTTCCTTTTTCGCCTGTTTGGGCAAAACGAGGAGCCTGTCTTGAAGCAGTTCTAAAGTGATAGTTTCCTTGACCACCTCGACCACCTTCTAAATAAACAAAGCGTTCAACACCAGTTAAATCTTTTATCAATTCATTGGTTTCAGCATTTTTAATAATTGTACCAGGAGGTACTTCTATTTCAATATCATTGCCGTTTGCACCATAACATTTTCTAGAGGAACCATTACGACCACCTTCTGCTCTAAATGAGCGAATTTGCTTTAATTGTCCTAATGTTCTAATGTTATTTTTAACAACAAATACTACGTCGCCACCACGGCCACCATCGCCACCGTCAGGACCACCTCTTTCTACGTATTTCTCCCGTCTAAAAGAAACACAACCGTTGCCTCCGTTTCCAGAAGCAACGTCTAAATAGGTTTCGTCTGAAAAACCAAACATAACAACCCTTTACTTAAAAAATTAAGTTAACAACTTTTATTCAACTATTGCTGGAACAAGACACTTTTTATTAGTGTGATCATTGATAACAACTGCACCTTCAACAGGTAAAATTGTAATAAATTTACGATCTCTTTTCTTGTAGAATTTTACATGACCATCAATTTTTGCGAATAAAGTATAATCTGAACCACAGCCAATATTTTCACCTGGGTGAAATTTTGTGCCATGTTGACGAACAATAATTTCACCAGCTGTAACTAGCTGACCACCGAAACGCTTAACACCTAAGCGTTGTGAATTAGAATCACGACCGTTCTTTGAGGAGCCGCCACCTTTCTTATGTGCCATTTTACTATCTCCTTACTTTACGATCTGTTCGATTTTAATCAAAGAATATTTTTCACGGTGACCTTGGGTTCTGCGATATCCTTTTCTTTTATGGAACTTGTAAACTTTGATTTTGTCGCCTTTCTTTACGTCTTCTACTACTGTTGCAACAACTTTTGCATCAGCAACGTAAGGAGCGCCAAATTTTGCACCATTCTCATCCACTACAGCGAGAACAGATTCATAAGTAAGCTCAGCGCCTACTTTTTGGTTGGTTAAATCAACCTGAATAGTTTTACCCTCTTCAGCTTTATATTGCTTGCCGAGAATTTCAACGAGTGCGTACATTCGATACATCCTTGTTTTTTGATTTATTAACTAAGTAATACCAATTTAACGATCTTTTAACAATTGCCTTTGTAATAAAATGTATGAATTCTAAGAAAAAATCAGCTCAAAACAAACCAACCGGTCAGTTTTACATTTTCTTTCAAACCTAAATAGTAAATTAGAACCCAAACTTCTTTTAGCATTCCCCAACACCATATTAACTACTTACAGGTATATTACCTATATAAAGGTGTTCTATTTCTCTCTTTCAATTATCCGTATAAGACAATAACGTTGTACCATGATGAGTAGTACTAGCATCAATAATATGATAATTTTAAATAATAATGTTTCCATGTAGGAACCTTCATGTTCTTGTATGCTTTGTGTTTAACTAGACTTTAAATATAGCTAGTGCTTATATTTATTGTTAATTCAATTAGGATTAATATTAATTATAATAAAAGGCTACCTAAATACCAATAATATAATTGTAGATTATCACCACAAGGAAAAAATTAAACTTTGCTTCTCTCTTATGGTATTGCTAATAATATGGTATTATTTAAAAATAATTTATAGGTATTTATTGCAAAGACTTTAAATAAGGAGGTATTGATAAATGAAAAAGTTAATTACAATATTAACAATTATTATTATGGTTACTACTCCGTTATTTGCTCTTAGCAAAAATATTGACACCCCTATAACCAACAGAACACTTAATGGAATTGATATCTCAACTACCCTATACTATAACGATTCTAAAAATTTAGTATTGAATCAAGACAATCTTGAAGGTGATTTTTCAAAAATAACAAAACCTTTCTACTTAAAAGCAAATGGAAATGTATCTATAGGTACTACAATATATATTGCTCTTTCAAGCGAATATTTCCACAATTCAGTTTCAACATCACTAATAAAGCCTAAAGTTTATCTTATTAAAAATCAAGAAATGGCTGAATATAATAGCATTGGTGAGTACACAAGCATAGAAAACGATCCAACAATTTCCAATAATTCAGAATATCATTCTATTGTAAAAGATGAAACAAACACCCATAAAGGAAAGGCCTTAAAATCCAATTCATCTCTATTAGATGCATTATTTAGCATAACTCTTCCACATGCAAACCATATGAATGATACTGTATTGGTATTTGCTCTTACATGGGATACTCAAACATACCTATATACAGATAATTATAAATCCAATATCACATTAGCTTATTTTTCAGATCTATAAAAAGCTAATAATAACAATTCTAAATAAATTCATAAATTTTATTTTCTATATCTTTTAGCAGATCAATGCAACAACTATTGAAAACAAACCGATTGGTCAGTAAGATATTGGTATCATGAATAAAAACGATACAGCTGATAAGCTTTTAACTACATTAATTAAAATGGGTTCTAACAATGGACTTGATAATATTTCATTATCCATGCTTGCTAAAGAATTAGGCATCTCCAAAAGTACAATTTTTTCTCATTATAAAAATAAAGATGAATTGGTAGATTGCATGTACAAAAAAGGAAAAAGCATTACAGCAGAACTTGGAATGGACTTTTCATTTAAAGGTAATGCAAAGGTTGTACTTACACGTGCTGTTGATTATTGGCATGAAGTTTATAGCTCCATTTCTGATTTTCATCGTATTGTAGAAATGCAAAAATATATTGATAAAAGAGCAATGAATGTATCCCAATCCCTTGAAGCTATGATTACATCTCAATCTCAAATTGTAATAGAACAGTTAAATGAAACAAACAGACTCAACATTATTGAACTTGATTTTGCAATAGAAAGCTTCTCAACCACAATAATAAAATACATACAAAAGGAAAGACTCAACTATAATGAGGACTTTTGGTGGCAAGAAGAAAGGTTTATCAATAGATTTTACAATCAATATAAGATTTCGCACAAATAAAAAAGTGAAAGGTATAATTAAATACCAATCACTCTCATTTTGTTATAAATAACTATTATTTAGCAGCTCTATTCTTCATAAATTGCATAACAATTTTACCTGAATTATCACTTACTACTGAGTACCAGTTATTATATGATTCATGTGCCAAACCATCAGCTTTATCACTTAAAGATCTAATAATTATAAAAGGAACATTATATTGAGATGCAACATAACCAACACTTGCACCTTCCATCTCAACTGCATATACATCATAAGTTTTATATAGGTATTCAACATATTTTTCATTTGCCATGAATTGATCACCTGTTGCAATACATCCTTCAAAAACTTTATCTTCACCAATTACTTCAACAGCTGCAGCATATGCTTCTTTTTCCATTTCAGGATCACATTGAACATCTACCTTTGAAACAAAGTCAGAACCAATGGTAACCATATTATCATTACCATAGTAACCATAATCGTGGAACATTGCATGAGTTCCAATTACAACATCAGTAATTTCAACATCAGGAGATACACCACCTGCAATACCAGTAAATACTACACCACTTACATTAAATTCATTTATTAAAATTGCTGTGCATGCTGCAGATAATGATTTACCAACACCAGCTTTTACAATAACAACAGCTTGACCTTCCAAGGTACCAATATTAAAGTCATTTCCACCAATTGAAACCACACTGTCAATTTTAGCTTGCTCCAACAAGTAAGATAACTCTACATCCATAGCACTCATGATACCCAATGGTTGTTCCATGGTTTTTTCTACATCAGCGGATTTTGTTCCCATGGTTGTGCAACTTGCCATCAATAATACTGATGCAAGAAGGACTGATAATAATTTAAAATTCTTCTTCATAACATTCTCTCCTAATAATATATTATAGAATAACGATAGCTTAAATTTTCAAAATTATCCACTTATTTTATTTCAAAAAGGCATCAAAATTCTAAATTTTACTACCAATGTGCAACATATATTTACCTAAATTACTAATTTGATGCAACAATTAACTATAGATGCAAACCTTATTAAAAAGCAATTTTAAAATAAACCAAACTTTTATATCTTAAAACATCCTAGTATTTACAAATACCATAAAGCATAAGATCAGGGGAGCATGATTTAACCTTCACAACAAATAAAAAAAGGAGATTAAGCAATTACTTACCAAATCTCCATATTATAATTTTGTGTATTTATCTTTAATAAATTACATAGAATCTAGGAAGGTAATACCTACCAGAGGAAATGCATTTTTAATAACTTGAAGTACCATACTAGCTAATCCCATTCTAGCAACTACAATGCTCTTATCATCAGCCTTTAATATTTTAGTATCATGATACCATTTGCTAAACAACTTGGTTAAATCATAAAGGAATGAGCATATAACAGATGGATCAAAATCCTTACCAGCTTTTTCAACTATTTCAGGATAAAGAGCTATACTCTTAATTAATTCTCTTTCTTCTTCTTCTGTTAAATATTTAGAATCAAAATCAATTCCTGCAAAATCAGCTTTTTGTTCATCAAATTTTCTAACCATTGAAGAAATACGAGCTCCCATATATTGAAGATATGGTCCAGTATTACCGTTAAAGGAAATGCTCTTTTTAGAATCAAAAACCATATCCTTGGTTGGAGATACCTGCAATAAGTAATAATTCAAGGCACTTAAAGCAACTGCTTTTGCTGTTTTATCAAGACCATCTACTTTTTCTTCTCTATCTTTATCTAAGATTTCTTGCTTAGCTATTTGAGATAAACTTGCAAATAAATTATCAGCATCAACTACTGTTCCTTCTCTACTCTTCATTTTACCATCAGGTAAATTAACCATACCATAGGATAGATGGAATAATTCCTTTGCCCAATCATAGCCTAGTTTTTCTAGGATATGGAATAATACCTTGAAATGATATTGCTGTTCACTTGCAACAACATATATCAAGGATTCAAAAGGAAAATCTTCATGACGTGCAATAGCTGTTCCGATATCTTGAGTCATATACAAGGAAGTTCCATCATTTCTTAATAAAACTTTTTTATCAAGTTTGATATCTTCAAGATCTATCCAAACAGAACCATCTTCCTCTTTGTAGAATACTCCCTCTTCAAGTCCTTTCAGTACCTTATCTTTACCAAGCTTGTATGTTTCACTTTCATAATAGAATTTATCAAAGCTAACACCAGTATCCTTATATGATTGTGCAAGGCCATCTAAAGTCCAACCATTCATTGTCTTCCAAAGAGTTAGTACTTCTTCATCACCAGCTTCCCATTTAACTAGCATAGCTTTAGCTTGATCAACTGCAGTATCATCTTCTTTTTCCCACTGAGCAAACTTCACATAATACTTACCAACCAAATGGTCACCTTTTATACCTGTTGATTCTGGAGTTTCTCCATTACCAAACTTTTGATAAGCAAGCATGCTCTTGCAGATATGTACACCACGATTGTTGATAAGATTAACTTTCTTAACATCAGCTCCACTGGCCTTTAAGATTGAACTTACACTCATGCCTAGACTATCATTTCTCATGTGACCTAAATGAAGAGGTTTGTTGGTATTAGGACAGCTAAATTCAATCATTATCTTCTTACCATTATATTGATTGTTTTTACCATAATCCTCTTCATTCTCACCAATAACTTTATAAAGTGAGGTTGCAAGAGCCAATACATCTATTTTTACATTTAAATAAGGACCTGCAATAAGCAATTCACCAGCTGGTTTCTCACTTAAAGCTTCTATATTATTCTTCAAAGTAACTGCAATCTTATTTGGTGCCATTCTAAGTGCTTTGGCATATGAGAATAATGGAAATGCTACATCTCCTAGTTCTGGTTTTGGTGGAACCTGAATTATAAGCTCAGGAACTTTTGCATCGTCCCCTAAAATACCTTTAGCCATTTCATCAATTTGATTTTGAACGAGGTCTTTCCATTCATGTCTAATTTTCTGTAACATAATATATCCTTTAAGTAATTACTTAATTAGTATCTTTTTAAAATTTTGTTTGAGATGGCAACATATTAACAAATATCAAAAGAATTTTAAACATAACTAACTCAATTTGCTAATTATTTTTATCTTTTTTTAACCTAAGTGTGACCTCACCTGTATTAAGTTCTATTATTTGATTTGTATCTTCAAGTTTTACAAGTAAATGTGCACTATCATCAATGTCGACAACAAGACCACTTTTCTTCTTATTATCATTGTAAAGATCAACATATTTTCCAATAACATTAGATCTATCTCTATATTCATTTAGAAATGATTTATCCCATGAAATATTATTCCAAATAAGAAGAAGCTCGTTTACAACTGTTGCAACCAATTGGGTTTGAGATACAGTGAAGGGAACATTTTCCTCTCCCTCATAAAGGCTTGTTACAATTGAATGCAATTCTGTATCAAAAGCACTTAAGGAAGTTGAAAAATTTATGCCTATGCCAACAACCATTGCACCAATGGTTCCTGCTTCCATATCAATCACGCCTTCAGTAAGTATTCCACATACCTTTTTATTGTTGTAATAAATATCATTGACCCATTTAATTTGAGTCTCTTTATCACATACCTTTTTGATTGCTCTCGATACAGCAACTGAGGCTGCACTTGTAACCAATAAGTTATCTTCAGAAGATTTTTCGGTATTCAACAATAAAGAGAAATAAACACCACCACAGGGACTTTCAAATACACGTCCAAGTCGACCTCTTCCAATTAGTTGTTTTGAAGATACTGCAAGTACATTGTTCTTTTCACCTTTAGCTACAAGCTGCTTGCAATAATTATTTGTAGAATCGATTTCATCAAAGTAGAAAACATCCAAATTAGGCAAAGCCTCGCTCATGCTTTTTTGTGACATTTGGGGAGTCGTTCTTATTATATGATAGCCTCTGTTTGTAACAGCTTCAATTACTGCTCCACTTTTTCTTAAATCAGCTATGGCCTTCCATACGGCAGTTCTAGACATACCTAAGTTCTCAGCCAATTTCTGGCCGGAAACATATTCACTATCAATGTCTTCTAAATATTGTAATACTTTATCTTTGGTGCTCATTACAACAGAATATTGATTAAACATAAAAAATTCAATATCAAGTTTAATTGTCAACTCTTTTTTTTAATAGTAGTTTACAATTATATTTTAATATGATATAAAATTTAATCATGAATACACGAAAAACGTTGCTAATAGCATTATTCACTGGATTAATTATTGTTGGAACCTTTATTAAAGTTCCTCTTCCACCTGTACCCATCTCACTGCAATCATTCTTTGTAATTCTTGCAGGTATGATTGGAGGACTTCAGATTGGATTATTCGCCACTGTTATTTATTTATTGCTTGGAATGATAGGATTACCTGTTTTCTCAACTGGGGGTGGACTTGCAGCTTTAATTGCGCCTACAGGAGGCTATCTTTTTGGTATGCTTTTGGCTGTAATAGTTGTTGGTATATTTTCAGATAGAATAAAAGCTGGAGCGAATAAAAAAGGACATATTGTATTATGTGCAATTGGTGGAATTCTTGGAACTCTTGTAATTTATGCCGTAGGTCTTCCTTGGTTAAAGAATGCTTTAGATATGAGCTGGAGCAAAACTCTTGTTGCAGGTATGTATCCATTTCTAATTGGGGATATGATAAAACTAATTGTAGCTCTAATTATTACCTTTAACTTTAAAGAGAAATTTGATTTACTGATCTTGAAAGAGACGGACGAATCATAAAATTAAGATATAGGATTTTCTTAAAAATGATATTTATATTGTAACCAGAAGGTGTCTAAGAGGTCAAAAAAGGCTTATGCACCTTTTATTAATACGAATTAATTATTGTTTTGGCAATCAATCCTTGATTGTATAAACTTTCATATTATCAATATAATTATATTTGGTTGCAACCTTCCAACTGTACTTTGTATCCAACAGTTGAACCTTTGAAAAATCAAAATAAGGATTTTCATAATTATAAATATGATCTACAGGAATATATGGAATTTCATGCTCCTTCAAGCTCGTTTGATATTCTTTAGATTTCATCCATTTGTAAAATTTTTTTGAATTATTTATATTATTACCAGCTTTAAGAATTCCAACACATGAAACTCCATAGGTTACCCCCTCTTTGGGAAAAGATAGGGCTACATCATAGCCTGATTTTGCAACAGATATAGCTTCAACCAAATCTGTTATTGTGAAACCAGCTTGTCCCTCTGCTACAATTTGGGCTACATTATCACTCCGTCGAGCATAACAGAAAATATTATCGTCAATTCCCTCTTGATACTTCTGCTCACCATTCATCCCATAAATAGAGGTCAAACTAAAAATAAATTCCATATTACCATAAAAACGAGGATCTGATAGTACTATATTATCTTTATAACTAGGATAAAGAATATCTAACCAACTAGTTGGAGCTTTTATTCCTTTAACATCTAAAAAGCTTTTATTTGATAAAAAAACGGCTGGATTTATTCCAAGGAATGCCCAAAATCCTTCCGGGCTTTCATAAGAATTAAGATTTCTATTGCTGCATATAAGAGGACAGGGGTAGAGTACATCATACTTGGAGCACTGATCATAAAAGGTTACAGGACCACCAAAAATTAAATCTCCCCAACATTCAGAATCTTCCATTTTTAACATATCAGAAAATTTATCCGCTGATATTTTTTTTATATTAACTTTTATACTACAGTCTTTTGAAAAGTCATCAAATATAGGCTGCGATATGTTTAAGGGAATAATCGAATAAACATTCAAAACACGATAATCCTCTCTGATGCCAGAAGCAATCAATGAGGCAGATATCATAAATAATATTGTTACTATAATTCTTCTTTTCATTTTATCTCTTTTTATAATTAAATAGTTTAATGTAAAATAGCAATATTTTAAATACTGCATATATGCACTATACCATAAAATAGATATATTATCATTAGTTACTTTACTTTTAAATTATTCCTCTCTAGCGTTCAATACATAATTTCTAAAATCTTCAATGAACTTATCACGATTTTTCACCTTCCAGGAAAAGTCACTTATAAGAAATTTTACACCATTATAATCAATATATTCATCCTTATAATTTTCCACACCGGTAGGTAATACATAAGGGATTTTATTTTTATCAATGCTTCTAACATAGCTATCACTTAAAAACCAAGTTAAAAGAGCTCGAACATTGCTGTAATTCTTACTACTTTTTA
This sequence comes from uncultured Spirochaetaceae bacterium, assembly GCA_964457975.1. Classification (GTDB taxonomy): domain Bacteria; phylum Spirochaetota; class Spirochaetia; order Sphaerochaetales; family Sphaerochaetaceae; genus Pleomorphochaeta. The sequence continues at coordinate 36,679 of CAYWGU010000008.1, forward strand.
AGATTGAACAGCAGGTTTCACCATACATAACACCTTCTATTGGAAAAGAAATTGTTACAGAATAACCTTGATTTACAATAGCCAAAGCAGTTTCTGAATTGGCTATAGTAAAACCAACTTCTCCTGGCTCCACCATGTAAGCTCCACTTCTATCATCATAATAGTACCTTACATTTTCGTCCAAGACTTTTTGAAATTCAATTGCTCCATTTTCTCCATAAAGCATTTCAAGATTATAAATTCTTCCAATTCTTCCATCTTTTGTAGGATTAGATAATATTATTTAATCCTTATAACTTGGATATAAGATATCATTCCAGGCAGCTGGGGAAAAAAGTCCAAATTTATTTAAAAACTCATTATTTGAAAGGAAAACAAGGGAGTTCATGCTTATTAAAATCCATAAATTATCTATGGAAGCTCTAAACAGGTTCTCATTTATTCCAGATTGAGTTTTACCCTTAACTAGCCAACCTTCATTAGCAAATAGCTGTTGATTCATTCCAGAACCACCTAGAATTATGTCACCCCAGGTATCATCTTTCAAAATATATTGAAGTTCGGCTATTGTAGTTTGTTTATATTTACTTCAACATCCAATTCATTTGAAAAATCTGAAAGAATTTTTACGGAATACTCTGATTGGATTAGTGAATAAACATTTAACTCTTCATTGCTTCCACTTGCAAAAGTAGAAAATGCAACAAACTATACAAATAGAAATAAAGCAATCTTTTTAATCATATATAATCTAACCTCTAAGACATTTTTACAGAAATTTTTCTACCTACAATTAATACTACCACCAAATATATTTGAGGTCTACCAATATTTAATTATCGCCGTTTTAATTGATACTATATTTGATTCAAATTCATAAATCAAATTCTGCTTATTTATAGCCATCTAATTATTATCCATGGCAATTAATTTAGTTATAGCACCAGTGCAATAAATTATATTATTAAGATTGCTTGGACTTAAAAGTTAGTAACATTTTTAATCCAATGCATCTTTCATCCCTCATCACTTTAAGTTATTTTAATATTGACATCCAGCTTTTCGCATATTCCAAACTACTATTTTCTATTAATAGAATATTCACAAAAAAGACCAATGGGTTAATCAAAAGTCCCATCCCAATTTCATTTTTTTTATTTATGCAAATAGCAAGAACAACATTAAATTTACACAAAAAAGCTTTAATCTAAATAGCAAAAATTTAACTTTGCACTAGACAACAATAATTTATATTATTAACTTTAATCTATTAGGAGTAATTATGAATAATTATTACAATGAATTTGTTAAAAGCTTTGAACGGCTAGAAAAGGAAGGCGCGAACTTCATCGGTCTTCAGCCTTTACCAAGTAATCAGTGTGTTTCAGAATGCGCTACAGAAATATTGGAATTGATGTTTCCAGGACGTAATGATGGTGGATGCGGAAAGCCTATTAAAGAAGTTGTAATTCACCAATTACATAAAGTTGAATGGACATTATCCAATTTAATATATTTATCATACAACCACGAATGCGATTTAACTAACTGCAGTCCACTTGAAAGTAGAAATAAGACAAAAGATGCGTTGGAAGAGTTGATGAAAAACCTTCCAAATATAAGGCGACAAATTAAAAAAGATGCACAGGCAGGATTTGACAATGATCCAGCTGCAACAGATTTGCATGAAATAATACTCTCTTATCCCTTTATAAGAGCTATTACAATTCATCGAGTTGCTCATTGCTTATTCCAAAGTGGCGTTCCTCTTCTTCCAAGAATGCTTGCAGAATGGTCACATAGTGATACAGGAATTGATATCCATCCAGGAGCTACAGTTGGTGAAAACTTCTTCATTGACCATGGAACAGGTGTTGTTATTGGAGAAACTACAGTCATCGGTAATAATGTTAAAATCTATCAAGGTGTTACCCTTGGTGCTTTGAGTTTTCCAAAAGATAATGGTGGTCAAATAATAAGAGGGGCTAAAAGACATCCAACAATCTTAGATAATGTTACTATATATGCAAATGCAACAATACTTGGTGATATAACAATTGGAAATAACTGTATTATAGGTTCTTCCTCTTGGATAAAAGAAGATGTTGAAGATGATACTTTGGTAACAATAACTGATCCTGAGGTAATACATAGAAAGCTTTATAAAAAGAAAGGCTAATCTTATAACTACATAGCACAGCAGCTTCCAATAGGAAGCTGCTGTGCTATCGACATACTGCTGTTTGTCTTATTTCAGGAAGTAGATAAAATACGACCATGCTTGTAAAAACACTCAATTCAAAATTAATTTAATCAAGTGTTTTTGTACAAATTTCCTATTAATCTATGATTGTTACATAAGGTTTTTTCTTAGATGTAACATCATTCGTAAACCTTGCTTTGAACAACATTCCTTCCTTCGCAAATGCAGGTGGATTTGAAATTAAAACCTGAATGTAGTTACCAGTAAGACCGGTGAACTCACCTTTCTTTCTAGCTTGGAATATTACCTCACATTCCTTACCTCGTTGGTTCTCCATATATACTTTATGTAGCTCATCAGATAAACCTCTAAGCTTTGTAGCCCTTTCATCTCTTAAGTATTCAGGAACCTTATCTGTTGCATGATAAAAATCAGTATCAGGTCGTGGAGAAAAAGGAAAAACGTGACATTGTGCAAGACCCGAATTCTTTATAAATTCGTAAGTTTCATTGAATTCCTCTTCATATTCTTGAGGAAGTCCCGTAATTACATCAATTGCAATAAATGGATCATCCTTTAATCCCTTCAACTTTTTAATAATATAAATAAGATGATTTTTATTATATTTTCTATTTGCTCTTTGAAGAACCTTATCACTTGCACTCTGCACAGGAATATGGAAGTGTGGTTGAATTCTATGATCTTTAAAAGTATTCAACAATCTATCATCAACATGATCTGCTTCCATTGATGAGAGTCTATATCTTACATCATCATCAGAGGCTTCAAGTAGCTTTTCAATCAAACCACCAAGGCCCTCACCTTCATGATCATACATTGTTAGATTTACACCTGTTAGCATAATTTCATTAAAACCCTCTTTTTTAAGCTGAATAGCTCTTTCAATTACCTTTTCGGGTTCAAGAAATTGAGCCTTACCTCTTGCTACATGAACTCTGCAATAGCCACAATTATTATCACAACCATCCTGTACCTTTAAGTAGGCTCTACTGTGATAGGAGAAAGATGCTGCATCATAATCAAACACAGAGGCTTCAGCATCATTAAAAGATTCAACTGCTTCTCTGACACTCATTCCGCTTTCCATTGCAACCTTTAAGTGCTTAGGAAGCTTCAATAAATGAGCTTTCTTTTCAAGGGAAACAACAATAATTCCATCATTCAAGGCTTGAACATCTTTTGCATTCATTTGAGCATAACAACCTGTTACGATGCAAACACCATCTTTTGCAAAGTGTCGTATCATTCTTCTTGCTTTTTGCTCTGCTTTACTTGTAACAGTACATGTATTTACTATATATATTTCTGCAGCTTCTTTATCATTTACAATATTAAACCCTTCATCAGTAAAGGCATCTGCTATTCCTTCACTTTCGCATTGATTTAATCTGCATCCAAGAGTATAAACGCAAACGTTCATTTCTTATTGCTCCTGTTCGGCTAACTCGTGCATAACATAATCAAGAGAACCTTTAAGTCCCATTCTCATCTGTTTAGCATATGGATTATACCTTTGTAAGTCGTAGAATAACTGCAATGGATCATTGCATGTTTGTTCTACTATAGACATCAACCTACTGTAACCTGTCGTTGCTAGTTGTGTCGGCTGAAGAGCAAGTTCATCTAACACCCTTCCTACGAAGTGTGTTATACCTTGCGACCATGCTGCTTCTCTATCATGAGCATCGGGGCTCATTTCTAAAAGATTTAAATTCCAACCATCAAGGTTATCAAATATTTCCTTATAAATAGAAGGTGGACAATTTAATGGATAAATTACCATAGGCAACCCTTGAACCCCTTTCTTACCAGAATCAGGTCCAAACATTGGATGAGATGCAATACAATTTACATCTTTAGGCAATAATTTTTCCATTAAAGTTGCTGGGTGTATTTTAACAGAGCAAGTATCAATTACAGTGCTGCCCTTTTTAATTTTGGAAGCAATCCTTGTTATGACTTCCTCAAAGCTACTGATTGCGACACAAAGATATATAATAGGTTGTGAAAGACATTCATCTTCACTTACTATTTTGACATTTTCAATCTCATCTTTATGACTTCTACTATAACCTACAACTATATTACCATGCCTAGCTAATTCCTTTGCCCAAAAGGTTCCAAAACGGCCAAGACCATAAACACCTATGTTCATTTCACTCATCCTTAAATTGTTTATAATATATATAACGACTTAATTACAATAGCGTCTATATCAAAAGCAACAAACTTACCATTTTATAAAAAAGTTTTTTTGTTTTTGATACAAAAATGCACCTTTAATAACTTTTTGGATTGTGGTATTCTTTTGAATAGATTTGCTTATTAGGAGATATTATAATGACTTTCGCAGAAAATATGAAAGGCCTTGCAAAGGCTGCACAAAAGAACTTAGTTCTACCAGAGGGATGTGAAGAAAGAACTCTTCAAGCTGCTCGTAAAATTGCTGATCAAGAAATCGCAAAAACAGTTACACTATTAGGTGTTAAAGCAGAAGTAGAAGCTAAAGCTAAAGAATTGAACGTTGGTTTGGAAGGACTAAATATAGTTAATCCTGTAGAAAGTGACCTAAGAAAAGCATATGGCCATGAATATTACGAATTAAGAAAACATAAAGGCATGAGTGAAGAAGAGGCCTTTGATAAAATTGTTGATCCTCTAAAATGGGGTGCTATGATGGTAAGAATGAGAGAAGCAGATGCCATGGTAGCAGGTGCTGAGAATACAACAGGTAAGGTTCTTGTTGCATGCTTTACAATCATTAAAACAAAGCCTGGTATTAAATCAGCTTCAAGTTGCTTTGTAATGTCAACTGATAAAACTGACTTAGGTGCCAATGGTTCATTCATCTTTGGTGACTGTGCTACAATCCCCAACCCAACTGCAGAACAACTAGCAGAAATTGCTGAAGTATCAGCTCAATCATGTCGTACTTTCTTAAAGACTGAACCAAACGTAGCTCTTCTTTCATTCTCAACAAAGGGTTCTGCTAAAGGTGAACTAGTTGAAAAGGTTCAAAAAGCTACAGAACTTGTTCAAGCTAAATGCCCTAAATTAAACGTCGATGGTGAAATGCAATTAGATGCAGCTATCATTGGTAGTGTTGGTGCTAGTAAAGCTCCAGGTTCTAAGGTTGCAGGTAAAGCTAATACTCTTATCTTCCCAGACCTACAAGCTGGTAACATCGGATACAAACTTGTTCAAAGATTAGCTGGTGCTGAAGCATACGGCCCAATCTTACAAGGTTTTGCACATCCTGTATCAGATCTTTCAAGAGGTTGTTGTGTTGAAGATATTGTTGTTACATGTTCTTTAACTCTAGCACAAGCTGCTGAAGAAGCAGAATAACACATTATATTGTTTAATATTTAAGGAGAGCTGATGCTCTCCTTTTTTAATACCTTTTTAAATTGGTAATTATTTTCCTTACTTACTTGTTTTTCTTACTTTCTTAACAAAAAAGAAGTACAAAAAAAGACCATTAATTAAAGTTTAAAACTTCAACAACAATCTCTTTGTATCTTCTAAAGAAAATTTATTTCTTTAGTTTTTGTATAGTCAATATTTAATTATTGGTCAGTGCATTAACCAAGAATTACATAGGGTGCAATTACCAATAATGCTGCGAAAACTGTAATTATATTTTTCATTTTAATCTCGCTTATTTATAAATTTAATTTACCACACAAACATACATAATGTCAAGTGTTGCATAAGTTTAATCAAAACAAGAAAAATCACCAATGGTAAATATATTAAATAACCAATATACGCGATTTATAAAAACCAAACTTGTGACATAAATATAAAATCACAATAAACATTATCCAAAATTATTTTTGATTTACAACAGCCTTTTGAATTGCTGTTGTTAATGCAATAAATTCAGTAAAGCCCAATTTTTCAGCTCTAAGACCTTCATCTACACCACTTTCTTTAATTGCATTCAGAGTATTATCTCTTCCTAAAAGTTTTCCAGTTTTACCACTTAAAAGATTGTTTCTTAAAGTCTTTCTTCTTTTTCCAAAGCTATCTCTTATTACCATCAAGAAGGTATCTCTTATTTCATCCTCAACCAAGGATTTATCTCTCTTTTTCAACACAATAACACTGCTAACTACATTTGGAATAGGATAGAATGCACCCTTGTTTATATCCATTGCCACTTGAACATGGTAATCCATTTGAGCCAAGAGTGAGAATGATGCAAATAATTTTGATCCAGGCGATGCTGCAAGGCGTTGTGCAACTTCTTTTTGGAGGGTAAATACCATTTTGTTTGGAAGGCATTTATTTTCTAGAAGCTTGGCAATGAAAACTGATCCTACATTATATGGAAGGTTACCACAAATTACATCAGGTGTTCCTTCTTCTTTATCAATATCCTGCCAGGTTTTAAGAGCATCCCCTTCTACTAGAGTGAAATTTCCATCATCACCAAAGGCTTTATCCGCAAGGATTCTACAAAATCCGTGATCTATTTCAAATGCTTTAAGATCTGCTCCACTCTTAATAAGAATAGTGGTAATTGCACCAAGGCCAGGTCCAATTTCCCATACCTTTGATTTTTCATCTATATCCATTAAAGCCACAATTCTTTCTCTAACATCGTTTGAAAGTAAGAAATTTTGACCAAATCTTTTACTCATTGCAAGACCGTTTTCTTCAAGGGTTTGGTTAATTGCATTTGGGGAATCGTATGGAAAGTTCCAACTCATATATTCTTTTTCTCCTGTATCTAATAATGGCTATAGAATACAGATACACTACCGATGCCGTCAATAGTGTAAGACAATATACTTGGTAACCTTTTGCTCCACTGAACAAAATAGGAAGGTATAATGGAACTCTTATACCCATTTTAAAAATATATTTCAGTAAATGCTCAAAATATTCTATTTTATCTGATAAATAAATAGTTAGGAAATTAGCAACGTCTTTAATTAAATTCAGCAAACCATAGATAACACCTTCACTTAAAAATTTTGAAATTAAATAAATGGATACATTAAAATTTAGAACATTCAAAAGTAATAGAAGAGAGAGCAACATTGAAATTGATATCATTAGTGTTGCAATGGGAGCAACAGCAACAGCTGCAATGCTCCAACTACCCCCAAATAACTTTCCAAGAGGATAGGATACCAAAAGAGCGGCAAGAGTTGATAATACTGCCCCTTTAAGTCCTCTGGTCTTTTGCATGAGCATATTCAAAACAGATAACACTGCAATTATAATGTAGCTCAAAAGCATTCCAATTTCCATTATAGAAAAATTGAACAACAAAAGTTGAAGAGAAAGAGAAAGGAGAAAAATCAATTCTCTCTTTAATTCAGACTCCCTAATAATCAAATAAAGGGAGTACATAAACAGTGCTCTTACAAGACTTGGAAGAGCCCCTGCAACAAGTACAAATGAAACTGGAAAAATTATAGATAGTCTTTTACCTATCTTCTTTGAATTTTTTCTTTTTCTCAGTAAAAAGATTGGAATGAAGGAAAAGAATGTTGAAATATAAGATAGGTGCATTCCGGATAAAGCCAATAGATGTGAGCAGCCAACTTGAAGAGCTGCCTCCTTAAAGAGAAAGCCATCATCATCACTGCGTCCTAAAAGAAGCAGACGGGCAAGTGTTGGTTTTATATTTCTAAAAATCCAATTTCTAAAGTTAACTCTAATAAATCTTGTGTGCCACAGTATATTTTGATATTGATAGTTATTCTTTTCCTCATCAAAGGAAAAGAATTGAGGATGAGAATATACCTTTAGGTTTGATCCTTTATAAAAGTTCAATCCCTCATCATATTGGAGATTACACTTAACAAAAGAAGAACGCATCAAGTTGAAATTTTTTTTTGAAAGTATTACAAGCTCCCCCTTGCAGCTAATAGCTAAATCGGAACGAAGATAAACCTTGCTACATTTTATCTTAATTATATAATTACCATTTTTTGTTTCTGATACATCATTTAAAACAGTTCCTTCAGCACCAATTACTTCAATTGGTCGACAGGGAATATTTAAATGAGATTTTGAAGTACAACTGTAACTCAAAAGATATAGGGAAAATAATAATGTTGATAATAGTATTATCTTTATTTTAGAAAAATTTGATATTACCATCAAAATTGATGATAAGGCTGCATTGATTATTACAAATAGCAGAGCATTGTAGATGAGCGGGGAATTTGTGTATCCTAAAATCAAAAGAGCGGATGAATAAAGATAAATTATAAGCTTAAAAATAAATAGAAAAGTAAAGCATTTAGAGGTATCTATTAAATCCTTAAATGCTTTTACTGTTGTTTTAAACTTTAATGTTTGAAATATTGAAAGGCTTCTTTCTTTTCTACTCACATATTACATAGTTACAAAGAGCCTAAGTTTGCATCAATTAATTTAAAAATCCGGCTGCTTTAATCCTGTATTCTTTCAATATAACAAGAAGCGTTAATAAGGATAAATCAATTTTAGCATTTCTATCCATCTGAACTAACTTGGAGCTAAGAGCTTCATCACTTTTTTCTTCAATTCTTCGCTCACAAACCTTATCAAAGTAGCTCTTCATGGTTGAATTTGTTTCAAAAACGTAGCTTTTAAAGAACCCTCTTAGCTGAAGAACAAAGGAATCATCAAAATCCTTGAAGTCAATTGCTTCTAAATTGATGTTGTCCACATTCAAAAGGCGATCACTTAAATCAATATTATCAAGGGATCTTAAATTATCAAGATATGCTTCAATGATGGTAAGGCCTTCAAGTTCCTTAAACTCAGCATTGCTAACTTCTCTCTTTATTTCAAGTTTCTTTTTATTTGTTATTGGAGATTTCTTGTCCTTTTTAGATATAAAAAACCAAATTGCAATTGTTGCAATTGTTGAACCTACCAATTCATCAAAAATTGGAATGGGATCTCTAATAACAAGTGACATAAAGAAATAAACAACAAGAAAGGTAATAGCTGATGCAACCAAACGTGGGAAATAACGTTTTTCTTGTATCCATAATTCAACACTATCATCTACAGCTTTATAGGTATATAAACGTGATTCATCACGTTCTTCTTCACTTGTTGCTCCACTGGTATAGAATACAACCTCTTCCTCGCCTTCTTTTGAACCGATGGTTTTATCTTTAAAAAAAGGTGTTAGAACAAAGTTCTTACTTTTATCTTTTACAACGAATATATTTGCCATATTTATCCTCATTACATTTTTATTGTATAAGCAATTTACTCTTAACACAACAAAATATCTTAGATAAAATATACATGGTTTTTAAACAAAAAGCAAAGAAACTTCATATAATACCATACAAAGTTTCTTAATTATCACATAAGTTAGCTATAGAGAGGATTTAAACTCTTCTACAATTGATGAAAGATTCTTTGTAAGAGCATCTCTTTCACCAGATAAAAATACATAGTATTTGATCTTTGGTTCAGTACCACTAGGTCTAACTATAAGCTTCTCACCACCTTCAAAGTGTATTATAACGACATCTGCTTTTGGAAAACCTGTATTCTTGCCAAGTAAATCTTCAACAGATAAAACCTTTCTATTTACAAGCGTGTCACCAGTTTTGATTTTGTGAATTCTACTCATAATCTTATCCATTTCAGCTTTACCAGCAGCGCCTTCATAATCACGTGCAAAGACAACTTCAGTGCTGTAGCCGTAAATCTTATAGATTTCATTCAATCTATCTTGCAGAGTTATTCCTTTTGTTGCATAGAAGCTCATCATTTCAACAGCTGCTACACAAGATGATACTGCATCTTTATCTCTTACAGAGGGAACAGTCAAGAAGCCATAGGATTCCTCACAACCAAATAAGAAAGATTTCTCTTTATCCCCTTCAAGGGCTTTGATTTGCTCTGCAATATACTTAAAACCTGTTAATACATCCTTACATTCACCACCATTTGCTTCTGTAATCTTTCTTACAAGATCAGTTGTAACAAGGGATTTAGCAATAAAAGGTATTCCAGATATATTCAGTTCCTTCTTTGTTTCAAGAAGATAATCAACAAGAAGAGTTGCAATTTGATTTCCTGTTAGAAGTAGATAATCATCCTTTGCTGGAGTTTTAGGAATTGCAATACCCAGTCTATCTGCATCAGGATCAGTTCCTAGAACTATATCGGCTTTTTCCTTTTTAGCAAGTTCAATCACCTTTTCCATTGCTTGAGCACTTTCAGGATTGGGTAGTTGTACAGTTGGGAAATTACCATCAGGTAGTTCCTGCTCTTTTACAACAACAGTTTTAATTTTAAGTTCACTTAGCATATGGCGAACAGGTACATTACCGGAACCATGAAGTGGAGTATATGCTACAGTAATTGGTGCATTCTTAACACAATCGCGTCTAATTGATGAAAGAACCATGCTGTAGTAATGCTCATCAACATATGCTGGTACAGAATTTAAATAGCCGCTCTTTCTTGCAACTTCTTCACTGATGTTTTTTATACCAGTTGCTTCAACTGCATTTGCTTTTTCTGCAATGCCAAGATCATGGGGAGGAGTTACTTGGCCACCATCATTCCAATAAACCTTATAACCATTGTATTTTGATGGATTATGAGAGGCTGTAATAACAATACCTGCACCAGCTTTTAAATAACGAAGTGCAAAGGATAGCATTGGAACTGGAGTGAGTGAATCATAAAGATAAACCTTAACATTGTTTGCAGCAAAAACAAGAGATGCTGCTAGTGCAAATTCACTGCTATAGTTTCTAGAATCATATGCAACTACAATTGATGGAGCATCTGTGTTTTGAACAAGATATTCTGCAAGACCTTGAGATACCTTTCTTACCATAAAGGTGTTCATTCTATTGGTACCACCACCAATAATACCTCTCATACCAGCCGTTCCAAAAGCAAGAGCTGTATAAAATCTATCATATAGATCTTCATAGTTATCAGCTTTTAAGGAGTTTTCAACTTCACCCTTAAACTTTACATTCAATTCTGATGAAACATACTTATTTGCATGTTCCAGTATTTCTTCTCTACTAATTTCCATTTATCACTCCTAGTAATTGATCAACTGTATCACAAACAGGTACATCCAGTTTTAATAAATCTTTCTTATCTCTATACCCCCAAGCAACAAGAGCCAAGCCACATTCTGCATTTACTGAGGTTTTATAATCAACCTCACTATCGCCAACATATAATAAATCATCCATAGCTATTTCATGCTTCTTAGCAAATTCAATAACATTAAAAGGATTTGGTTTTTTACTTTCTTTGGTACTCATTCCTCTTACAAAGGAAAACTTTATATTAGGTAAAACAGTAGCAACTATTTCTTGTACAAGCTTATCATCTTTATTAGAAAGTATGCCAAAAGGAATATCAATTTTGGTTAACAGCTCTTCAATGCCTTCATATACATAGCAGTATTTTGTAGGATTGCTTTTATAATAGTCCATGAGCTCATTATATGCTAAATTTAACTGATCCTCAGATAGTAAAAAGTGACGTTTATCAAAGGCATCCTTCAAACCATTTAAAAGACCATGACCTACAATTTCACGTGTTTCATTATCATTTAATTCTGCAAGACTTCGTCTAATGAGAGGTACATTAAATGCAGCTGTAATATCACTTAAGGTAAATAATATTGTTCCATCAAGGTCAAATAAAACACCTTTGTACTTTTTAGAGTCTCTTTTCATATAAAACATTATCATAAACATCCTTTTTTAGGTCAATGCTTTTGACAATAAAAGAAAAAAAACGTATTCTCAAATCATGAATACAATTACAATTAAAGATGGCAAAGAGAAGCAACTATTAAGCCATCACCCATGGGTTTTCTCTGGTGCAATAGATGAAGTTACAGCAACTTCTGCTCAACTCGTTAAAGTTTTGACATCCGATTTATCTTTTATAGCTTGGGGCTGGTATGATGAAGCATCCCACATACCTGTACATCTTTTAAGTTGGAATGAAAAAGAAGTTATTGATGATAATTGGTGGATAAACACCATTAGAAAGAGCATTCTTAGAAGAAAGAATTTCTTTACTGACAAAAAAGGCGATACAAACTGTTTTAGAATTATCTTTTCCGAAGCAGATATGATTCCTGGAATTACAGCTGATGTTTATGGAAAAATGATAAGAATCATTATAAGTGCAAGAGTTGCATGGGACCATAAAGATATATTTGCTAAAGCAATAGATGATTTACTCCATCCAGATGTAATTGTTATTACAACTGATAAATCTTATACACATGTTGAAGGCTTGAAAGAAACCACCTTATTCTTTAAGAAGGGTGAATATTTCACACCTGATGGTAAGTTGGATAATGTCTACTTCAAAGAAAATGATTTAATTTATGAGGTAGCTCCTGGTGGTGGACAAAAAAGTGGCTTCTACTGTGATCAAAGAGATAACAGACAACGTATTGAAAAATACTGTGAAGGTGCATCAGTCCTTGATGGTTGCTGCTACACAGGTGCATTTACAATGCATGCATTAAGAGCTGGTGCTAAATCAGTTGATTCTCTTGATAGCAGTGATCCTGCATTACGACAATTACTTAGAAACATTCACGTAAACCAAAACAGTGGTAAATTACCTGAAAACTCTCGCGATAAAGTTACAACAAAGGTATGCAACATATTTGAAGAGTTAAGAGTTATAGAAAGTGATTACTATGATGTTATAATTTTAGATCCTCCAAAGCTTGCTATGAAAAAGAGCCAAGTTGAAACTGCATCTAGAGCTTATAAAGATATGAATCGTCTTGCTATGAAAAAAATCAAGAATGGTGGTATCATCGCAACATTCTCCTGCTCAGGTGGTGTTGATTTGGCATACTTAAGAACAATTCTTGCTTGGAGTTCAATGGATAGCAATGTTGAAATTCAAATTCTTGAAACATTAACTGGACCAAGTGATCATCCGGTAAGATTATCATTTCC
>CAYWGU010000009.1:0-48050 GCA_964457975.1 uncultured Spirochaetaceae bacterium
CTATCTTTTGCTTTTTTCGTATACCTCACCAAGTCCTTTTGGAGCTCTGAAGTTCTTTGAGAAGAATATTAGAAGGATCAAAGTTACTATATAAGGGAAGGTCATAGCTAAATCACCGAATGTGCTTGGTAGCGCTAAAGCTTGGACAATTATATATCCAAATGTTCTAGAAAAACCAAAGATCAAACAAGCAAACAATGTCTGTCCTATTTTATAGCTACCAAATATATATGCAGCAATAGCAAGATAACCATAACCGACATAAATACTTGGAGAGAAGTTTGTTGAAATAGAATAGGCAAAGCACATTCCACCAAGACCTGCCATAGCACCACTAATTATAACAGCAGAGAATCTAATCTTGTTAACATCTCGTCCTGCAGTAGCTACAGCTTGTGGGTTATCACCACATGCTCTAAGGCTCATTCCATAAGGTGTTTTATACAATATAAACCACATAATCAAGGCAACTACAATGATGATGTATTCAAACACATATGTTCCATTGAAGAAAGCTCCAATAATTGGAATCTTGACCAATGCTGGTATGGTTACTCTTGGAAATACTGCTAACATAAATTTATTTGAAGCTTGTCCAAATATAGAATAGTTAAGCTGATTTGCAAGGAAGGCTGTCAAGGAAACAGAAAGCATGTTTATTACAATACCACTTATAACTTGATTTGCTTTAAACTTAATTACAAGGGAGGCATAAAGTATTGCAAACAACCCACCACCTATCATAGAAAATAGCAGTGAAATATATATTATAGAATCAGATGTTGCACCAATTTTTGTTGAAATCATAGCGAATGCAAGACCACCAAAAAAGGCACCCACACCAAGAAGTCCTTCTAAAGCCAAGTTAATAACACCTGAACCTTCGCTATATATACCACCAATTGCTATAATAAATAAAGGAAGGGCAAATGCTAAACTATCATTAATTATACTATTCATCTTTTTCATCCCCTATTAAATATTTGTTTTGATATGAATCAGCTTTCTGGTTGAAATATAAAGCACAAGCACTGACTAATAATAAAACACTTGTTATCAATGCTGCAATTTCTCTTAATACACCAAGTCTAGATGATAAATATGAAGTACCGCATTGAAATATCGTTACTAAAATAGCAGCAAAGAAACAACCAATTGGAGTGATGAATCCAAGAAGAGCTACAGCAATAGCATCGAATCCAAGAGTTGGTAATACTCTAGGTTGAATTGATCCATAAGAACCAAGATAAAATGCAACACCAGCAATTCCTGCTAAAGCACCACTTATTATCATTGATAAAATCATGGTTCGTTTAACATTCATTCCAGCATATTTAGAAGCTAGATTGCTATTTCCAACTGATTTTAATTCAAATCCAAGTTTTGTTCTTTTCATTAAGAAATCAATCAAGAAAACCACTAAAATTGCAAAAGGGAACAACAATGAAATATCCATTTTTAGTCCCATTGCTTCAACATTCTTCAATGTTAATCTAGCATTTTGACCAATTTGCACAGATTCTCTAGATACAGGATCTGCAAAATAAGAGTTGATTAAAAAACTTGCGATATAGCTGATTATGTAGTTTAACATAATAGAAACAATAACTTCATTCATGTTAAATCTATATTTAAGCCAACCTATAAGAGCACCAAGAAGGCCACCAGCAACTATTCCAATTAGGACAACAAGAATACGTGCTAAAGCGGGATCTATATTTGAATAACCAATTAATACTGTAGCTATTATACCTGCAAATATCATTGTACCTGATACACAGATATTAAATAATCCACATTTAAGAGCTACGGCAACTGAAAGTGAAGCAAATATCATTGGAGTTGTATAGTCCAACAAATTTAAAAAGTCAGTAAGTTGGCTTTTCCTTCCTGGATATTTTACTTTAGATAAAATACCAGAACCTTGCAGCAAACTTTTATATGCTATTATTGGGTTCTTTCCCAACAACAACAGGATAATTCCACCAAATATTATGCTAACAAGTACACAAAAAATAGAAGTTCTTAACTTTCTTAATTTTCCTTGTCCACAGAAAGCATAAAAGATTCTTTGGAAAATGTTTAATTTTTTAAGCATTGTTATGAACCCCCATCATATATTCACCAACTTGATTCTTTGATAAAGCCTTTGCTTCTTTTATAGTTTGAACTTTTCCACTGTATAAAACCAAAATTGTATCAGAAAGAGCCATTACTTCATCAAGTTCAAGCGATATCAATAATATTGCTTTTCCTTGTTCTCTAAGTTCATTTATTTTAAAATGAATGTTATCTATAGCACCAACATCCAAACCACGAGTTGGTTGAACGAATATAATCAGAGAAGAATTTAATGCAATTTCTCTTGCAACAATTGCCTTCTGTTGGTTTCCTCCACTCATGCTTCTAACGGTAGTTTCACATCCTTCACTAGAGCGTATATCAAACATCTTAATTAATTCATCCGATTGTTTTTTGAACTCATTAAAATTCAAAATTCCATGTTTGGAACAATAAGGTTCTCTAAAATATTCTTTTAAAAGTAAATTTTCATAAAGAGGGAAGTCAAGAATCAAACCTACGTTCTGTCTGTCTTCTGGTATATAAGCAAGTCCAGCCTCAGCTCTTTCTCTAATACTAAGATGATCAATTGATTTACCGTTAAGAGCTATTTTACCACTGGTAGCTTTAATCATATTTGCAATGGCGTCTGCTATTTCAACTTGACCATTTCCAGAAACACCTGCAATTGAAAGAACCTCACCTTCATGAATTTTGAAAGAAACATCATTTATTCTGATGACTCCTTCTTTATCTTTATAACTGAGGTGCTCTACATCAAGTACAACCTTTCCTTTATGAATTGCTTTTCTATCTGTTTTCATTTCAAGTTCACGACCAACCATTAGATTAGCCATCTGCTGAATTGAAGCATCTTTTACGTTTAGAATATCAATTAATTTACCCTTACATAAAATGGCACATCTATCTGATACCTGTTTAATTTCATCAAGTTTGTGGGTAATCAAAATGATTGTTTTACCATTATCTCTAAGAGATTTTATTATATCAAGAAGTGAAATAACTTCCTGTGGGGCAAGTACTGCAGTGGGTTCATCAAAAATTAATAACTCTGCATTTCTGTATAACATTTTTAATATTTCAACTCTCTGTCTGGTTGAAACTGGAATATCTTTTATTAAATCAGTTGGATTTACTTCAAGATTATATTTCTTTGAAAGTTCTGATACTTCCTTGTTGGCTCTTCCAATATCAATGGAATTTATGAATCCGAATTTCTTTTTTAGTGGTTCTGCACCAAGAATGATATTTTCTGTAACAGTCTGGTCACTTACCAATTTAAAGTGCTGGTGAACCATTCCTATGTTTAATTTATTAGCCATGAGTGGGCTTGTAATGGAAACTTCTTTTCCTTTTATGAATATTTGCCCACCATCAGGTTCATACAGTCCAAAAAGTATACTCATTAAAGTAGATTTTCCGGCACCATTTTCACCAAGAAGAGCATATATTTCACCTTTTTTTATATCAATTGAAATATCATCATTAGCCACAATTCCTGGAAAAATTTTAGTGACATGCTTTAGTTGTACAAAATAATCTTCCATATTTTCCTCTAATTATAGGCCGGCATTTTTAGTACCGGCCTTTGTTAATTTTGTTATCTTTAACTTATTTAACTACAAATCCAGCTGGAGTAAATCCACCAAAGTTTGAAGCAGGTACGATAGTACCATCTTTAACCAATTCATAAGCAGCATTTAGTTTTGCTAAAGTATCATCAGACATCTGTTGATGTGCAGGATCAGATACAAATCCAGTAGAATCTGTTTGAGCTGTTAAAACAACATTTTGACCTTTGAAAGTACCATTGTTGATTTTGTTTAGCTCTCTTTCTACGTTGATTGCCATGTTCTTTAATGCACATGTTAAGATAATATTCTCACTACCATTAACACCGTCTAACCATTGGTCAACATCACAACCGATTACCAAACATCCACCATTGCTTTCTTTAGCAGCTGTAAATACACCATTACCACTACCACCGGCAGCAACAAACATGATATCAACATCTTGACTGATTAATTCGTTAGCTACGATTTTACCAGTTGCTTCATCAGCGAAGGAACCAATATAGTTACCACCAACATTTGCACCAGTTACATCTGTACCAGCTTGTGAAGGTAATTCTACACATTCAACTGCTTTGTTGAATTTTGCATTGGCATATTTAACACCACATTCAAAACCATACTGATAGTTTACATTTGAAGGATAAGCTACACCATTAACTACTGCAACTTTACCAGTTTTGGTTTCAAGAACTGCAGCCATACCTGCAAAGAAGCCTGATTCTTGTTCTGCAAATTGCATAGCATAGATATTATCTAATACTGCATTATCTGATGGAAAAGTATCAACAAGGATGAACATTGTATCTGGGTTTTCTTTAGCAGCTTCTGTGATACCAGCAAATTGGAAACCACTACAAACTTCAACATCGTAATCAGCTACAATGTCACTAGCAAGTTTAACAGCTTTTGCAACACTACCACTAGGTTCTCTTAAAGGAGTTACTGTAGAGCCCTCATTTTTGTTTACAAATGCAACACAACCATCATAAACATTTTCGTTAAAACTACCATCATCAACACCTGAAGGTGTTGTAACTATTGCGATTTTTAATCCAGTAGCAATCTTTTCTGTTTCTTTTTGTTCAGAACTACCTGAAGCAAAAACCATCGATGCACTTAGCATTACTGCTAAACTTACAAGCACTAATTTTTTCATAAATTCTCTCCTTAAAATATCTTAATCATTATTAATTAATGGCCATTCAGTCATTATTTCTTTTAATAAAAGGATGAAACCATCCTTTGCTTTCTCACTAGCTTCAATTACATCATCAGCTGTTAGCTTTACATCCGAAATACCTGTTCCATAATTTGCTAAGCAGCTTATAGCTAAAATATTCATACCAAGGTAATTAGCAGCTATAGCATCAGGAACTGTAGACATTCCAACAGCGGATGAACCCATTAGCGCTGCCACTTTAACTTCAGCGGCAGTTTCAAAAGATGGACCACTGAAATATTGATAAACGCCTTCTCTAATTGGTAAATTAATCTTATTTGCACATTTCTTTGCAAATTCTCTTAATTCAGCATTATAAGTATTGCTCATATCAAAAAATCTAGGACCTATCTTATCTTCATTATAACCTATCATTGGGTTTTCTGCACAAAGTTTTATGTGATCTTTTATTATCATCAAATCGCCAATGTTCCATTCTTTTTTCAAGCATCCACTTGCATTGGTTAAAATCAAGTTCTTAATCTTAAGAGAACTCATCAATAGTTCAGGATATACAAGAGTTTGCATATCATAGCCTTCATAGAAATGAAATCTTCCTTTAAAACATAAAATCGATTTACCACCAAGATATCCTGCAATTAAGGTACCTGCATGTCCTGGTGCAGTTGCTACAGGAAAATGAGGAATGTCTTTATACGGAATTTTAACAGTATCTGATAAAGAATCAGAAAGATTTCCAAGACCACTTCCAAGGACAATTGCTATATCAAATTCTCTATCAGTGATGGAGTGTATATAATCTGTAGAATCCCTTAAAAATGAAATAATATTTTTATCCAATTTATTGTTCCTTCATTATAAATTCTTAATTTCTTCACATTGTTCATCTGACAAGGATTTAACTCCAATGCCACTACTTTTTAACTGGAGAGCAATAACTGTCATTTGAGCTGCTCTTTCTAAAAGATCCATTTTATCAAAGGCTTTTAAAAGGGTAGTCGCTAAAGCAATTGCACCATGATTTTGCATTAGCATTAAATCATGGGTTTTACCGGCTTCAGATACCTTACGAGCCAAATCTTTTGTCCCCATAAGACTATATTCTACATTAACAAGTTCTGGTGAGAAATAATAGCTTTCAGCTGTAAGTTTTACGTTAATTGTACTTTCTACAGAATCTACACAACTAAAGGTTGATGCATAAATTGGATGAGAGTGAACAATTGCATTAATATCAGGACGATTAACTAGGATTAGTCTATGAATTTCTGATTCAATGCTTAATTTAAATTCTGGAGTATAGTTTGTACCATCAATTCCAACAACTGCAATTTGATCAGCTGTTAAATTTCCTTTATCTAAAGAAGAAGGAGTTATACAAAACAAATCCTTGTTTATTCTTAAACTAATATTACCACCAGATACTGTGGTTAAACCTCTGTTATATAAGCGAACCATTGTCTGTGCTACTAATAACCTTTCCTCCATATAATCTTTTGGATTAATCATTATAGTAGTCCTTTACTTTGTTTGGTTCATAGCAGCCCTTGTCTGTAATAATTCCTTTAACTAATTCAGGAGGAGTGAAATCAAATGCTGGATAATATCCTTTTACACCTTCCATTGTTGTCTTTACCTTAAGTGCATACATTGTTAGATCGGGATCTCGCTCTTCAATTGTTACAGAATCTGGTCCAGGATGTGCTATATTAGGAATACCTGTTGCATAATATGGAATATCATAGTAATCACTACAAAGGGCAATTTGGAAGGTTCCAACTTTATTAACTACGGTACCATCCATGCAGATAACATCAGCAGCAGATGTGAATACATCAACATTCTTCTTCTTCAACACATATCCTGGCATGTTATCAGTTATAACTGTTACATCAAAATCCATATCACGGATGCAAGAAGCAGTTAAACGAGCACCTTGGAAATACGGACGAGTTTCAGGACAGAAGAATTTAATATCCTTGTTGTCTTTTCTGATTGCTTTAAGCATCATACCAACTACAGTTTCTGCCCAACATTGGGTCATTACAGTACCTTTTTGAGGAAACTTTTCTGCAAGATATGTTCCCATCTTTCCAGTTTGGGTATATACCTCGTTGTAATATCCAACTGCTGTGTTGAAGGTTGCATCAATTGCATCTTTACCTGTTGCTTTAGCGCCAAGTGCACTATCTTCACAGGTTTCAACAATCTTTTTCATCATAGCTGAAGTTGTAGGGCGTGCAGAATAAAGAGAAATACCTGCATTATGAATGAATTTTATAAATTCAATTTCACCTAAATCTTTTGCTTCATGACATGCTAAAACCATTCCCATTCCTGCTGCAAAGTAAGGTCCCCAACTTTGAGTTACCATATCTTTAATAGCTTTAGCTACCTCTTGATGAGATCTGCATTCAACAAATTTAGTCTCAATAGGATAAATTCTTCTGTCAAGAATACGAACAACACCGTCTTCATACCAAGCAATGTTTTTGTACTGTAAAATGAAGGCCAATCCTTCGTCTAAACTTTTTTCCATAATTCTAAACCCTTATATTTTTTGTATTATTTTGTTTTACTTTGTTTTATTTATTAAAACATGATATTATATATCTGTCAATCAAAAAAATCTTTTTTTTACTTGGTTTTGTTCGCTTTTCCTGTTATACTAATGCAATATATTGATTTATAATTTCACCAACCTGATAAATTGAATTATTGGAGAGAATAATGATAGCACCAGAAAGAAAAGATGAAATCTCTAAGCTCTTAAAGAGAAATAAGAATGAAACAGTAAAAGAGCTTTCTCAAGAGTTTAATGTCACAATGGAAACAATTAGAGCAGATTTAGATACTTTATGTAAAGAAAACAATCATATTATTAAAGTGCATGGTGGCGCATACTATAAAGAGACAATTGATAATGTAATTCCATTCAAGCTTAGAGAAAAAGTTATGATAGCAGAAAAAATAAGTATTGCAAAAAAATGTGCTCAGATGGTAAGAAATGGCGATGTAATCATGCTTGATTCTAGCTCTACCTGTGATCTTATAGCCAAAAGCATTCTTGATTTAAAACTTCAAGTAATTATTGTAACAAATAACGGTTCCATAATGGAATTATGTAAAAATGCTAATTGGGTCAAACTTGTAGGTATTGGTGGAACCTTTGATAGAGCAGTTAATTCTTTTAACGGTAATTTTGCACTAGAAAGTCTTTTTAAATATCATGGTGATATTGCCTTCATAAGTCCAACTGCAATTTCTAAAGAATTTGGGTTGAGTGATGATAATCAAAATGAAGCAGCAATAAGAGAAGGGATGATAGAATCATGTAAAACCACTGTTCTTGCAGTAGATATTACAAAATTTGATCAAAACAAACTTTCTCAGATTTGTAAATTATATATGATAAACGTCCTTATTTCAAATGAAAAGCCAAATGCAGAATGGACTAAATATTTAGACGAAAATAAAATTCAATTTTTTGTTAGCGATAAAGAGCTTTCTTAAATACGTTCTAAAACAAATATAATAAGTCCTTTGGAAATTATATCTTCATTTTATTGAAGGTTTGGTATTTTTCTGTAGGGTTCCTTATTATTCGATATGATATTTTTATGAGGTATGTATGAATATAGCAGTAGTTGGCTGTGGATTAATGGCAGAAAGCCATGTAAAAGCTTTAAGAAGTCTTGGGTACAAAGTAGTTGTTGTTATTGGAAGAAATAGCGATAGGACAAAAGCTTTTGCTAAAAAATATAATATTCTTAGTTGGAGTTTAAACCTTGAAGAAGTTCTAGATAATTTTGAACTAGATTCAATTCATATCTGCACTCCACCAGCAAATCATTATGAAACAATCAAAACGGCTCTTAAGAATAAAATAAATGTTATATGTGAAAAGCCCTTTGTTCTTGATAAGATTGAAGCAAAAGAATTGGTAGAACTTGCTGAAAAACAAGGTGTTGTAAATGCTATTGGTTTTAATGTCAGATTTTATGAATCAATAATCAACGCACAAAAAAGTATATCAAATGGAAACCTTGGAAAAATAAATCTTGTTAATGGAACCTATAAGCAGGAATTTCATGTACTTCCGGCACCTTATTCTTGGAGATACGATGCTGTTCAAGCAGGCAAAATGCGTGCAACCACTGAGATTGGATCACATTGGATTGATTTAATGGGGTATCTTACAAAAAAGAAAGTAGAAGCGGTTTCTGCTACATTTAGCA
The DNA here is from genome assembly GCA_964457975.1 of uncultured Spirochaetaceae bacterium. Taxonomy (GTDB): domain Bacteria; phylum Spirochaetota; class Spirochaetia; order Sphaerochaetales; family Sphaerochaetaceae; genus Pleomorphochaeta. Next base: position 9,078 of record CAYWGU010000009.1, read on the forward strand.
GCTTCCAGCCACAACGAAAGTTACAGGATGGAATAATGTATCCTGCATCCTCGAATGAGCTAGGAAATATAATTAAGGTTGATAGTGAGGATTGTGCAATCATAACTTTTAAACTTGAAGGTGGTGCTCTTGGCAATGTTGTTCTATCAGAAGTATCCCATGGCCGTTCTAATTATCTTAACATTGAAGTTGATGGTAGTGATGGAGCTTTTTGGTGGGATTCTGAAACTCTTAATCACTCTCATTATGCAAACGACATAGGACAGGGTTTTAATACGGAAGTTTTAGCATTTGCTGGTGGATTCACGGATTCTTTAGCTAGCATGCTATGTAACATATATGATGTAATAGAAAAAAAAGAACCAAATAAAAGTGCAAAGTATGCAACTTTTCAAGATGGTCTTATAAATATTAAAATATGCAATGCTATTTATGAAAGTGCTCACAACAAATCAGCGTGGGTATCAATAAATTAATGGCATTTTATTCAATGTATCCAAATTCTTTTATCACAGATTCTAGATTTGGATACTTTTTTAATAACTCATCTCTATTTTCAACATAAAAACAACTATCTATAAATGAAGGCATTACTGTGCAACCAAATAAAGAATAACTTCCACCTGCGGATGTCTTTCCTGCTTGCCATACACCAGATGGAATCACAAAGAAGGGCGTTTCGCCTTTACTCAAATCTGAACCCAATAAAATTTCTTTATATTTTCCATCAGGATATATAAGATATAGGGTAAGAGGATTTCCACCATAAAAATGCCATGATTCATCGCATGAGAGTTTATGGAAGCATGATTGACTATCCTTTTCAGGAGCGTAAAGGCCATAAATATGACTTGCTATCTTATGATCATCCTTGTAGTCATAATCACTACTAAAGGTTTTTTTAAAATAACAACCTTCAACAGGCATTTTTTCCATTTCTAATTCATCTATAATATTGTCAATCTTCATAGTAATTTCATTTTTCATTAATTTTTAAATTCCTTTTAATTTAGTATAATATATAGAAGCCATCAATAAAACATGAATCTTATTGATGGCCCTTAATTTATCACTTAATTACATTTTATTCCCAAGATGTTCCAGTAATGTATCTATAGAATGCATTATTTACATACAAAGGTTTTGCAACAGTATCCAATCCTGATAAAGCTTCCATTTCTGCTTCGAGTTTAGCGGAACCTTCAACTAATGAATAGGGATGAATGGAATAACCTGCCTTGGTTGCTACGTTATCATATATTAAAGTGTAAGCACTGTCATCTATGTTTTCAACTGATGTTGAGTAAAGTGGTTGCCACCATGCACCATCAAGTAATTTAACTGTGCTGCCTTCTTCTTGGTTTACACCATTCTTTTTAGAATACTCATTGATTATTGAATCAAATTTCATCATTCCTTCTTCAGTATCAAATTCAAACATTACATCATATTCAATAGCAAATACTAAAGCTAAATCATCAGAATATTGTTCAACACGATATTCAGGTGTTGTTTCAGGAAATGGACCCCATTCTTTTAAATATTCATAGCTAGAAGTTTTTGGCTCAATCTGAATCTTTGCATCAATATCTTCACTATTTAATAATGAGATTAATTGTTTTAGATGGTTTTCTTCACAGTGACCATATTTAATTGTTAGTTGAGGAAGGAAGTTTGCATTATAACCATCTTGTTTGATATTAAATCCAGTTGACGATTTTTCTTGAACTAGTGTTGCTCCAAGTTTATCTAATGTTCCATCTGAATACATGTATAGCTCATTAAAAGCATCTGCTACTTTAGCAAGAATATCAGGATTACTTATTTTACCAATATAGTTTCTTGCAAGTCCTAACTCACGTGCTACTTCCATTGTAATGTTATAAGCTAAATCTTGTGAAATTGCATTATTGGATGAAACCAAAGCTTTAAAATCTGCTTTATCTATTAAATAAGAATCCAATGCACATGCTACATATCTAGCATCAAAATTGCCTAAATCATCAATACCATAAGCTTGTAGTCTAGAAGCTGCTTTTTCTTCACTGTAAGTTAAAGCAAATTTTGTGAAATTTGTAGCTTCAATAATTGCTACAACAGGATCTGCCCCTTCTGTAATCTCAGCTACAGTTAATGTTTGTAATTTAGCTGCTAATTCATTAAAAGTTACAGTTTGTGATGCATATTCAACATCCAAGATTTGAGATGAATAAACTTGATCATCTGAGCTGTAAGTTTTTGTAGTGTTGACATCTTTTATACTTGTACAAGATATAAGAGAGATTGCTAGAGTAGAAAAAAGTAAAATATTCCTAATTTTTTTCATAAACTTCTCCTGGTTTAATTCAAAGATATTTCAAAAGTTTTATAAAAACCATTGATTGTTGTTTTAGGCAAGATTATTAAATAATTAATAATTTATAATCATAAAAAATGAAAATGACTCAACTTTTAAAAAAAATTAATAAGCAAATAAAAATTTGGTATTAATTGGTTTTTATTTTGTTTTACCTTATTAAGTAATATATAACCATGGTTACTTTGTATTGTCAAGGAAATTTTACATTATTATTTTGTTTTATTTGGTATTGTTTAACTTTAAATAAATTTATTAATGCTATATTTTGGTATTGATAATTAAGGCTTTAAAACCCATAATCCAATTTTTCTGTCATAATATTATATCAACAACAATCTCATTTACAAAGGGTGATTGTACCAACCTATTATTTTTAATGGAGTAGCACTCACCAAATAACAATGTCCATTGGTAATTTAGCAGCGTGCATAAAAAATAAATAAATTGTTCACAGAAATCAGCTATCTTAATATCATTGCAAGGTTTCTAATGTAACACAGAAAGAATTTAATTCTTATTTTTAAATTGTTTGAATATATATAGCCTATAAATAGCTGACATTGGATGTTTGTCCTACTAAATATAATAATAAGCACTTACTACCTTAAATAATTTCATTGATTGAATATCAATATAAAAACCACCATTTGGTGGTCTAATATAATAGTTTTTTTATGCAGTTTATGGTATAAATATTAACTATGAATACATTTTTATCAAAAAACACAGCCGAAGGTAAGATATTAATACCCGGTTCTAAGAGTCAAACCATTAGAGCTATGCTTATTGCTACCTTTGCCTTTAATAAATCTATAATACACAATACTTTAATTTCTGAAGATACAAGCTCATGCATTCAAGCCTGCAGATTACTTGGTGCTATAATTACAAGTATTGGTGATACCTACTATATAGACTCATCCAAAGTAGGAGAAAATAAGGCTCCAATTGAAATTAATTGTGGCAATAGTGGAACATCTTTATATTTACTATTAGGTTTATGTGCATCACTTGAAACCCAAATAACCTTTACAGGCGATGAGCAACTTAAAAGAAGACCCATTGGCGCCTTACTTGATGCATATCGAGATTTTGGTTGTACTGTAAGCAATTCAAATTATCCTCCATTTACCATCAAAGGACCCATGAAAGGTGGAAAGACCACAATTGATTGTCCCACAAGTCAATATCTTTCCTCTCTTCTTTTAGCAGCTCCCCTATGTAAAAATAATGTTGAAATTATAGCTCCAATATTATATGAAAAGCCTTATGTAAATCTAACTATAGGATGGATGGATAAGCAAAAAATAGAATACACAAGCAGTGAAAATTTACAACATTTTAAAGTTAAAGGTAATCAGAAATACAAAGGATTTGAAGATACCATTGCTGGTGATTTTTCAAGTGCTACCTTCTTCTTCTGCATGGCAGCTATATGCAAATCAACAATAACTGTAGCAGGACTAAATAAGGATGATATTCAAGGTGATAAGCACACATTGGATATCTTGCAACAGATGGGTTGCATTGTATCCTGGAAGGACGATGAGGTAACTATTACAGGGCCACAAGAATTAAAAGGTGGAATCTATTCCTTAAATGCAATGCCAGATAGCCTTCCTGCCCTTTCGATTACTGCAGCATATTCAAAGCAAAAAACAATATTTAATGATACACCACAGGCTAGATTGAAAGAAACTGATAGAATATCTGTAATGGCAACCAATCTAACAATGCTTGGAGTTAAAGTTCAAGAATTGGAGGATGGAATTATTATAGAAGGTAATGGTAAGGTTGCAGGTGGGTGCACTGTTTCAGGTTTTGATGATCACAGAATTATCATGGCCATGGCAATTGCAGCACTTGGTGCAGATAAACCCATAAACATCGAAGGTTGTGATGCAGTAAGTGTTACATTTCCTAAATTCTTTGAATTATACAATAGCTTATCAAAAAACAACAAATAAACAAAAAGGAAGCAGCATGAAAAACATTATAGATTTAAGATCAGATACAATTACAAAACCAACTAAAGCAATGAGAGATGCAATGTATGCAGCAGAGGTTGGCGATGATGTTTACCTTGAAGATCCAACTACAAATTGCCTTGAAGAAATGGGAGCCAAAATAAGTGGAAAAGAAGCATCCCTTTTCATACCAACAGGCTCCATGGGAAACCTGCTATCATTGTACATAAATGGTGGCAGAGCAAATGAGGTACTATGTGCTAAGAATGCTCATATTATTCATCATGAAATTGCCTCAGCATCAGCTATTGCAGGAGTTCTTCCAATTGGTCTTGAAACAAAAGATGGAATCTTAACTGCAGCAGATTTTGCTCCTCATATAAAAGCTAAAGATATTTATGATATGGCAGAAACGTCTCTACTTGAAGTTGAAAACACAATTGGTGGTGCAATCTATCCAATTGAAAATCTTAAGGGAATCCGAGAGCTTGCCGATGAAAGAGGTATCAAGGTTCACATGGATGGTGCACGTATTTTTAATGCATCCGTAGCAACTGGTATAAGTGTAGCTGAATATGCAAAGTATACCGACTCTCTTACCTTTTGCCTGTCAAAAGGACTGGGCTGTCCAATGGGATCCATTCTCTGTGGTGATAAGGACTTCATACTTAAAGCTAGAACATTGAGAAAAATGTTGGGATCTGGTACTCGTCAAAGTGGAATCATGGCAGCAGCAGGTATCTATGCCTTAAATAATAATATTGAAAGACTTCAAATAGATCATTTGAGAGCAAAAAAAATAGTAAGGACATTAAATGAAACATCATATGCCACTGTTCAAGGGAAAACTGAGACAAACATTGTATTTTTTACAGTAGACGGTTTTGACTCTTCACTCATTGTTGATCAATTAAAGAAAGAAAATATCCTCAGCAACACTGAAGGAAATTATGTACGTCTTGTAACCAACCTCAATCTTGATGATAATGATATAGACGAACTATGTAATCGCCTTATAAAATTCAATCCCAATTTGTAGGAGTCCCATATGAAAAATTTAATTGTATGCTTTTCAGGAACTGGTAACAGCTTTTATATTGCACAGAAAATAGCAGAAAAAACAGATGATTGTAAGATAGAGATGATAAGCAACATCACAGCCGAAAACTTTGAAACTCCAGAAAGGCTTGGCATAGTATTTCCAATTCATGTTGGTATTGAACCAATTCTTATTACAAAATTCATTGAGGATATCTTGGGTAAGACTGAAGATATTAATAATTTGAAATACTTCTATGCAATATCCAATGCAGGGGGTAATTCTGGCTTTTATGGACTAAAGAACTGTGAAAACAAAGCAAAGCAGTTAGGTATTTCATTGACCTATAGCAACTACTTGCAGATGCCAAGCAACTACTTTGTAGGAAAGGACAAGGAAGAAGCAAATAAAAAAACCATTGCTAAATCACAGATAAAATTAGATAAAATCATAGCCGACTTGAATGAAGAGAAGTTCAAATTTCCCAGATGGAAACCTAAATTTTTAGGATTTCTTCTTCGTATTGCATACATGAGCATGATTCATGCCAATGGTAAAGGCTTCAAGGTAAGTGATACCTGCACCGGTTGTGAACTCTGCTATAAAGGATGCCCTACAAACAACATCAAGATGGTGAATAACAAACCAGAATTTGGTGACAACTGCATTGCCTGCTCAGCTTGCATAAACAACTGTCCCGTTAATGCAATATACAGAAAAGATGAGAATCCAAATCAATATAAGAGTCCTGTTATAAAATTCAATCCTAATTACAGATAGCACAATTTATTAAATATAATGGTGGTAGAAAGCTATTAATAATTATGCTACAACATAAAGGAGTTTGGCAAAAAAGAATAAAAGAATAATAGGAGATAAGATGACGGACAAACAAAATGAAGCTCTAGTTGTAGCGGCAACCGCTTTGGTTAACAGATTTGGATCAATTAAAATTGAAGATTTAACAAATAAAATTCATCCAGAATTAAAGGGCGTTAGAAAAACTACCTTATTAAAAGAACTCAAAGCATTGGACAACAACTACTTCAAGGTTGAAGATGATATTTTAAAAATCTCATATTTCACAGAGCTTTATGATAGAACTTCCACCATACTTGCATCTCTAGAAGAATACAAACCTTGGAAAATTATTACTTGGGAAGATATCAAAGATCATTCAGATTTACATAGATTTCCTTTATCAGAAACAGCAGAAGAATTCTTTGAATATTGCTTAACAATTAATCCTAAAATGAAGAATATAAAGGAAGTTTTCTCCTTTAGACTATCCAACTATGTTAACACTCATGATTTCATTTATTTGGCATCCCTAAATAGATTTATTCTGCAACCCTTCGATCTACCCTGCTATAATCAGCAGCTATTGGAGAGAGCGTATGAGGCATGCAAAAGTCAAACGTCCTGGTTAAAAGCCGGTAAATCAGAAAATGATAGAATAAAATATGCTTGGAGAGAACGAGCTGATAAAGCTGTAGAAAGATTTACATCTAAGATGAAATCATCAATCGATGATATTTCATTAAGCAGTGTTAACTTCTATGGTATTATTTCAATCAGAATGCTTAAAAAAATCATCAGCACCTACCATAAAGAATGGAAAATAACCACAGATGAACTTAAGGCTTATCTTGGTTGCTTTACAGAAGAAAGTGGTCTCTTCCCTTTCGATAAATATATTGGATCAAAAGATTTATATACATGGGTCTATGATTACTTCAAAGATGAAACTCTTTCATATATTGATCCAAATGGTTTTGCCAACTATCAAAAGAATAAAGGTGATTATAAAAACGTAACAACCTTTAGCACAAATATTATTCTTGAATATATTGTACAGCAACTTGTAAATGATCAAAACACCAAACCTTTTCAAGTACCAACAGAGAAGGAACTGCTTCAATGGAAAACAAAATCATACTGCATGCCAACAACCAGCTACAATGATTTTGAAAATCTTTATATTGAAGAAAAAGGATTTTATGCTGATGATTTAGATAAGTTAAGAGAGATATTCAATATCTATTCAAATATGATTGGAGATAATGTTACCTCCATCCTTGGTGATTTCTTCAAGGCGCTTAAGGTGGATGGCGATGAGAGTACTGTTTCTAAATCTGCTACAAGTAGGTTGATGCAAATATCTCAAGCAGCTTTTGCTAATGCTCCCCGTTGGAGACACAATGGTTCAAGTTCTACTGAAATATTGAGTTTTGGTAAGGACGCATAATAATCAAGCATCATTAAAAAATGGGGGTTGCTGTACTTTTCAGCAGTCCTTTTTTTGTTATTTAATTCTTAAATAATAACTCGCTATTTGACCTATGAATTCAAATGTGCAATAATTATAGTTTAACAACTTAATAATAAGAGGAAATCCAAAACGAAAACCCTACAAGAAAAATATGCACAGCTAATATTAGAAAAAGGAATAAACCTTCATAAAGGTCAAAACCTTTTAATTAAATGTGAGTATCAACAATATGAATTTGCTCGTCTTATAGCATTGCGTGCTTATAAGATGGGAGCTCTACATGTTCATTTCACCTTTGTTGATTTGGAACTAGATAGATGCAAAATGGATAATCAAAGCATTTCTGAATATAAAGAAATCCCTTCTTTCTACAATGAGATGTATTCTACTTTTGAAAAAAATAAGTGGGCATATCTGGTTATAGATTCAACAGAAGGACAGGATTTTCTTAATGGAGCTGAAATAGATAAAATAGCTGCTAGAAGCAAGCAATTAAGACAAATTTCAAAGCCCTTCCGTACAGCTTTAAATAACAATGAAATTCCATGGTGTGTTGTATGCGTACCAGGTCCTAATTGGGCTAAAAAGGTATTAGGAGAAGCTAGAACCACTGAAGATATGTGGAATTTAATTTCACCTATTCTGAAATTAGACAAAAACAATCCTTGCGTTGAATGGGATAAAGAAACTCATAACTTCCACGTACGAATGCAATATCTAAACTCTCTTGGTATTAAATCTCTTCACTATACAAGTGAAATGACAAATCTTACTGTAGGATTTCATGAGGATGCATATTGGGTTGGAGGACCATCCCAACTACCTAATGGTGATACCTTTTATGCAAACCTTCCAACCTATGAAATATTCAGTGCACCAGATATTACAAAATGTTCAGGCTTCTTTACAAGCACAAAGCCAGTATCGGTTTTAGGAGAGGCAACAGAAGGTGTAAAATTTGTTTTAGAGAAAGGAAAAATTGTGAGTTTCGATGCAAAGAAAGGTGAAAGTGCAATCAGAAAATTGCTTAACACTGATGAAGGTTCACGTCAAATTGGTGAGATAGCACTTGTTGATGAATCCAATCCAATCGCTCAATCAGGGAAGATATTTTCATCTATTTTATATGACGAAAATGCATCCTGCCATATAGCAATTGGTTCTTGCTACCCAGAATGCTTCAAGAATCTAGGTGATAATTCTGTTCAATCAAAAAATGGTAACATAAGTGATGTACACGTAGATTTCATGATTGGATCTAAATCACTTAAAATTGAGGCAACCTGCTCTGACGGATCTGTTGTGACATTAATTAACAATGGTAATTACACCTTTTAAAGTTTGATATAAATATTAAGCTCAATGTAGATTGATAAAATCTTGCATTGAGCTTTTTTTTACCTATTCAAAATAATACTCATCATCAGGTGCTCTTAAATAAACTAGAGCACATTTAACCTTGGATGAGGGATGCATCTGTTCAACAACACTCTTGTAGGTGGATAGCTGTGTTTGATGAATAGATGGATTCTTAATTGTGTCTGTCTTAAAATCAACAACAATATAATTACCAGATCCATCTTTAATAAGCAAATCAATAAAACCTTCCGCAACTGTTTTTTTACCCTTGTAGTCTAACTGGCTGAAGAATCCAACCTCACATCGTGAACTATTTCCAACAACAGAATTCTTGTAAAAATTGCTATTTAAAAAATCATTTCTAAAGTTTCTTGCACCATTAAGGAATATCTGCTTTTCCTCATCACTCAACTTTAAAAGAGACGAATCCGTTTTAAGAACATCTCCCATAGCAGGTTCTTTTCTTAACAAAATCCCCTCCTCCACAAAACTATGGGAGAGTGTTCCAAAATCTGCATAGATTGAAGGATAAGCCTCGCTGTATATATTCAGCAATTCATCGCATTCAGTTGAATTAAGTTTTTCACCCTTTTTATAATTAAAGGATCCATCATCTTTGTGACCAAATAATTTTGTAACAGCAATGGTTAAAGGGTCCTCGTTATATTTTATATTCGGAGCATCATAATATTCCAATGCTTTTTTATATGTCGCTCTATTTTTAATAAAGGTTTTATCAACAACTGTAAATAATTGGCGAGCAGATACCAACGGTATTTCCTCACATTTAAGCATTGGTCCCTCTTCAAGATTGCATTTAAAACTTATTGTTTGACCATCTTCATCTGTTTTCCATTCAACCTTTGCACCATAAAGACTCATAAGAAGTAGATTGTTGTTCTTTGTTGGATCACCTGTTGCATTTCTATTTTTTATATTGAAAGTTCCAACAAGTACCAAATGAGTTTCAGCACGTGTCATTGCTACATACAAGACCCTTTTTTTCTCAGCAAAAAGTTCCATCTTAATTCTTTCCTTCAACTGCTCTTGTATGAAGTTCTTATATATTCCATTTTCCTTGTAGTTCTTTGTATAAGGTATATTCTCCTCTTGAATAAAGTGACTCTGCTTTGAAATAGGACTGGAACCCATGCAGCAGATAAATACCAATGGAAATTCAAGTCCTTTGGATTTATGGATTGTCATGATTTTAACACCATCACTTTCTTCCTGCAAAACAAGTGTTTCCTTTAAGCTACTTGTTTGGCCTAATTGAGGCCTCATCAAATCAAGAAAGAAGGAAAGTGACTTATTATCACAGCCACGAGCAAAGCGATAAAGATATTCATAAGAACTAAGATATGATTGATAGGAAGCTTCACTTGCATAGTAGTACCTAAGACCTGCTTCTAAGAAAAGATAATCAAGTAATTCACTATTTGTAGAGGACTTGGATTTATTGGTCAATTCTTTAAAAGTTGCTTTTAAACATTCAAGCTTTATTGCATCATCCTCTTTCAATACCACATCCTCATCAACTGCAAACATCACACCTGATTTACAATGTAGAATATAAAATATTGCATCATCACTTAACTTGGCAAAAGGACCACGCAGTGTGGTAGCAAGACTTATCTTATCCTTTGGAAAAAGAAGAAGCTGCAAAATACAATAAACATCATTGGTAAGCGCTTCCTGAGTTAAGGACTTGTTATCTAAAATCACGTAGGGAATATCTTGTGATCTTAGCGCTTTCTCATAATATAGCTGGCCAGATTTCTTTTCCATCAATATTGCAATATCATTTACGGTTGGACGACGTCCATCTTTCAATAAATATGCATCTGTGGTAAGAGCTTTTGTTATTTCTTTTGAAACAGCTACTGCTTCTGAGGAATAGGAGATTCCCACCTCCTCATTTGGATCTTCCAATACCTCTTTCTTATAATAAGGTTTAATCATGGCCTTAATTGTTGGTAGGACTGCATCAGTTGCACCTCTGTATCCGAGTTTTTCAAACTCAGCTTCAAAGGGCTCTCCTTCATTTTCCATTATTGTGGGGAATATGTTGTTAAAGAACTTAATTAAATCTGGCTCTGATCTGTAGTTTGTTTCCAGCGTTAGTTTATTACCACCTGCTGCCTGTATCTCATCCGCCAATGATTTAAATACTGATACATCAGCACCACGGAAACGATAAATGCTTTGCTTTTCATCACCTACAAAGAAAAGCTTCTGCTTTTCAATTTGATTTAAGGTAGGAATTCCTTCATTAAATTCATCATATTTTTCACTCAAAAGGAAAAGAAGATCTTTTTGAAGTTCATTGTTATCCTGAAATTCATCAATCATGATATATTTGAACTTATTCTTCATGAAGGTTCTAACTTCTTTGTTTTTCTTTAAAATATCAACAGATAGGTTTGCAACATCATTGAAGGTAAGAACGCCTGTTCTTCTCTTCTCATAAAATATCTTATCCTTTAAAACTTTTAATGATTCAAAAATTTCTCTACTGTGATGTTCTGATTTCATACTTGCAAAGGTAACAAACGCAGGCTGTATTTCCCTAAATTCAGAGCAATATTCCTTTAAAATTACCACTACATCCTTCTTACCTGTTGGAATTCTAAATTTAATTTCAGCAACAGAAGAGGCAATGGTATCAAGAGGAGTTCTTTCATCCTCAACCAATTTATAAAGTTGTGAGAATTGCTTTACAAGTTCCTTTTGAACCTTTGTAAGCTCTTTGGTTGGAATATCAAGGATTTTTTTTAAGACAGTGGATAGTTTTTCAATAAATTCTTGATAACCTTCTTCAACAATACCATTGAGTTTTTCCATCAAGAAATCAGTGTCTATTTCAAGTGGCATGAACAGACATTGATTTGCAATTGGAATCAATAAATTATCTACAAGATCATCAGGGGAATAGGCCTTTGATAGATATTTAAAACCAGGCATCATATCGTCAGTTTCAATTAAATCTTCAATGCAGTGAATTGAATTCTTTTTGGTAATATCATCATCCATAATGAAATCTTTTGTAAGGCCGTATCTTGTGCAGTCTTGTCTTACAATCTGAGCACAAAATGAATCAATTGTTGAGATGGTAGCTTTTGGAAACATTGAAATCTGTCGTGGAAGATTGGAGTTCATATCCTTGTATTTAAGCAGGTTTGCATATATTCGTTGATACATCTCACTTGCAGCTTTCTTTGTAAAGGTAAGAGTCAATATTTGATCACAATCAGCGAGTCCATCCATCACAAGCCTTAGAAATCTTGATGAAAGAACCATGGTCTTACCACTACCAGCACCAGCTCCAACAACACAGTTATCAAGACATTCTATTGCAGCTAATTGCTTGTCATTTGGCTTTCTATCTAGCAAATCCAATACATCTTTATATTTATAATCTTTTATATTTTCCATTATTTTGTTGAATACCTTTTCCTACATATTTGTCTGAACGAACATCCCTCACAGTTTTGCTTTGAAGGTGTTGTCTTAAAATTACCACTCTTAATGCTCAATAGCATATTTTTAACAACACTATTAAAAATATCATCCATCTTAGTAAGAAAATCATCATCGTTTTGAAATACAAATTCATACTTTCCATCATTAAATCCATAATAGGCAGCACTCGTTACATCCATATTATTTTTATTCATCAAGACCCTATAGCACGGAAATTGGTAGGATTGTAACACTCCATATTCTTCAATTCCAGATTTAAAGGATTTTTCCTTAACAATTGCCTTATTTTTCTTATAATCAATTATTGCATAACCCTGGTTTTCAAGAGTTACAATTCGATCAATAAAGCCATCAAGGCAAAAAGGAATTCGAAAGGAATCAGATACAAGAACATCATGATATTCCAGACGTTCTTCAAATCCATAGGATTCAAGTCCATCGAAATTTTTACATTCATTTTTAAGGATCTTCATGACCTTTGATTTAAAAGCATCTTCAATATAAATCAAGGAAGAAGGTGTTGGAGATTTATCACCTTTTGAATATTTGTATAATTCATCATCGAATATATCAGATAACATCTGATTATATTTTTCTAAATTAGCACTGAAAAATCTCTTATCCTCTTCTTTTACCTTGCTAAAGAACACCTCCATTACCCTGTGTAAAAAGGTTCCAACCTCTCTATGGTCAAGGGGAACAATATCAAAGGGCTGATCATTTATTTTCATTATATATCGAAGAGCCCATTTATAAGGACAAATCTTAAAGGTATCAATGGAGGTTGCTGATAGCTTTATTTCTCCATTCTCATTCGAGGATGCCTTTAAAAATTCATCAATCAAATCTCGATTATCCAGATTAACATCAGCCATGCTAAATCGTGTGTTAGAAAGAACGGTGGTATTTGCCTTATTAAATCCTTTAACTTGAAGAGGTACTGGTTTGAAAGAATCGCTCTTTCTGGCAAAGAACCGCTCCTCCTCCTTGTAAGGATTATCTATTAATGGGTAATTAAATTTTTCCTTGTTATATAGATTTTTTTCAATAAAGAAAGAAGGAGGAAGCTGCGAACCACCATAAGTATCACTCCCATAGGATATATAGGTATTGTCAGCATTTGTTATGTAATCATTAAGAATGGCATATGTTAAATCCTCTTCCTCTCGTAATTCCTCAGGAATTAAAGGTGGCAAGATATCTAATGGTTTGTATATTGCTTCGGTGACACCGTGATTCGTACCCAATATGAAATGATGTTTGTAGTTCAAGGTGCTACTTTCGGGATAGGAATAAACCTGTATCCCTGAAGTATTTCTATTCTTTTTTTCTTCAAATTTAACATCATCTAGAAAATCTACAAGATGAGAGAATAAATTACTTTGTATCTTTATATTGCAAGTTTCCATTGCATCATAGTAAACCTTAAACTCTTCCATCACAGCAAGGTATGCATCAGATGAATCACCACCTTCCACTCTATCCTTAAATAAAAGAGAATTTAAGGATGATAGACAAATCTTTACATCCTCTTCTGTATCTGCTCTATTTAGAGCAACTATTTTACTTTTGAATTCATTGTAAAAGATCAATAGAGAAGAATATAACTCCTTTTTGCTTGGTCTTATATTTTTAGGACTTAATTTTTCACTCCAAGTATCCTTTAAGCCATCAAGTTGTCCATGATTTATATTTGCATCAATGCCTATTCTTATCAAGGAACTCTTACTAGCTCTATATTTGAAAAAGAGTCCTCCATCAAGAAAGAGTTCCTTCATAGTTGAAAGAGAAAACCTTTCATCATAAAGGTTCTTCAAACTATAAAAATAACTGCACTCAGAATGTTTTTTTAAAAGGGATACAGGTCTAAGAGACAAAGGAATATTGTACTTTATTGCTTCTCTTTTTATATCTTCAATTTGATTATCAAAATCAGAAAGAGTTAAAGCAATATCATTTATATTCACACCATCATTTAATAAATATGCTATTCTTCTTAGCTGTACAGAATTTTCCTCAGCACAGTTTTCAAATGCTTCTAGTTGGATTTTTTTCTCGTCATCTAAAGACCTTATAAATGTTATATTTGATGGCTTATCAATACTTGAATAAAAGTTATTCAAATCCTGAATGGTATCTGAGGCAATTATAGAATAATTCTCACTCATTATTGAGTCATCGGCATTTGCCTTTTTATATTCATTGTAATTAACTTCAAACAGATTTCTTTCATCAAGAAATTCATTGTAACTTGAATAAAGAAGTTCAACATCATTAACCATTTTTTTATCAAGTAATTTATATGCCTCACAGTCCTTAATTCTTTTAAGGGATGGAAGAAGCTTTGATACAAACAATGATAATCGAGCAATGGACTCTGGATAACCCTCTCCAATAAAATATGTTAGATGATTGTTTTTTAAAAACTCAATAACAAATAGATGTCTCATTACGGGTGTGATTGAAATCTTATCACTCTTATCTTCCACAAAGTAATTTTTAAAACTATTAATGGTAATTGCAGATCTTGCCTCAATGCTCTTACCTGTCATGGCATATTTAATCAAAGAATGTCTTGCTGACCCATTATCCTTAAAAACACATATATTACCTTTTTCAAATTCATTAAATATTCTTGTTATGTTCATAAACTTATTATACCATAAAGAAACTAATTATAATAAAAAAATTAAGGAAATATTGATGAAAGAACTTAGGATGAACGATTATAACAGAATTAAGGGATTGATCAGTTTCTTCATGACTGTTATGTTTTGGTTGTTGCTTGGATCTTCCATTTCAAATCTTGCAACCGTAATTTTATTCAACATAAATGAAGATGCATTGAATTCCCCTTACTTTATATATATAAGAACAAATCTACCTTTTGCTGCAATGGCAATTGGAATATACTTTACAAGAAAATATCTTTTAGAAATATCCTTTAAAGAGCTGATTACAAATAACAGCAACTATAGCAAGCAATATTTCTTAATTACAATTTGCATAAGCTTGTCCTATTTATTTCTTTATATGATTATAAGCAATGCTACAGGCTACAAACCAGTCGTTTATAACAGTGTTCCCTTTAAAGATAGAATCATCATGATGGTTCTTGTCCTTCTAATAACGCCTCTGCAATCTGCACTTGAAGAATTGTTATTTAGAGCAATGCTATTAAAAGGAATTGTAGGAAAATACGATGCAAGCAATAAATCAAAAACATTGATTGCATCAATAATATGTGGCCTATTTTTCCTTGCAGTTCATTTAAAAAATCCTGAAATCGAAGCATATAAAAGCTTTGCAATCTTATACTATTTTACCTTTGGGTTTGCCTCTGCCTTCATGACCCTTTATTTTAAGACAGTTGAAATTTCAATAGCACTTCATGTAACCAACAATCTATTTGTTGGTTTAATAAGTAACTATAGCAGCAGCGCCTTGAAAACTTTGTCACTTTTTAGCGAGGTAGACAACTCGGCTCATTATTTCGACTTGGTGATTGTTTTGTTGATGTTTATTACAACTTATCTAGTTTTGAAGAGAACAACCTATTATAAAGACAATAATAGTGGTACTAATTTACGAGGTAAGATATAAATAAATTAAAGGAATATATATATGACAAAACGTAAAACGAAGAAAAAATCATCAATAAAAAGAATATTAATTTTTATTGTTCTTTTAATAATATTATCAATTGTATCACTGTTTATTGCTCCAACAGAGGAGGAATATAATAACAGTCTTATAAATAAAGACGCCACAGGCATTGTTGTAGGTGATGAGGGTATTGTAAATCTTTATCTACCAGCATTGGTCGATGGAGAGCAAGTTGTAGAACATACTGATTTCACATTAAGCTACAATGAAAAGTTTGAACAACCAAGTTGGGTTGCATATGAATTAGATAGCAATGAAATATATGGTCCTGCAAAAAGAAAGAACAACTTTAAAGCAGATTCTTCAATAAAAACAGGTAGTGCCTCTTTAGCAGATTATAAAGGATCTGGTTACGATAGAGGTCACCTATGTCCTGCAGCAGATCAAGAAGAAAGTGTTAAAGCGATGTCTGATTCCTTCTACATGAGCAACATGAGTCCTCAAGTACCTGATTTCAATAGACGTATTTGGGCAGATTTAGAAGCTGTTGTAAGGAACTTTGCTGATACAAATGGTAAGATTTTTGTAGCAACTGGTCCTATTTTAACTGATGGTCCATACAATACCATTGGTGATAATAAGGTTGCCATTCCTAATTACTATTACAAGGTAATCCTTGATTACAGTGAACCTGAAGTAAAATCAATAGGATTCATCCTTCCAAATGAGGGTTCTGATAATAGTCTTGAAAGCTTTGCAACAACCATCAATACAGTTGAAAAAGCGACTGGACTTGATTTCTTCTATCAACTACCCGATGATATTGAAGAGCAGATTGAAAGTACAATGACAACCTCCCAGTGGCAATTTAAGCAATTCATTGCTTCACAAGGTAATGGATCCTTTAATAAAGATGCAGTTATTGTTGCAAATGCTTCATCAACTAATGAGGACAAGGACATTACAATAATTATAAAAAATGGTACCAACTACATTCTAATGCAACTTAGAAAAGAAACAACTTCAATACTAACTCAGTTTATCCCTCGTGATATACTAGAAAAATTAAACATACTATGAGAACAAAATACGATACAATAATAATTGGTGCTGGTGCCTCTGGTCTTTTTTGTGCTAAATCATTAGCAGATAAGAAGAACGATGTTCTTGTACTTGAAAAAATGGATAGACCTGGATTGAAACTTTTGATTACAGGTGGTGGAATGTGCAATATAACAAGAGATCAAGAATCGTTTGAAATGTTAAAACATTATGGCCCTAAAGGTCGATTTTTGGGTAAGGCTTATTCTAATCTAAGTCCCTCAAATGTAATTGATTTCTTTGCTAAAAACGGTGTTGAAACATTTGCAAGAGAAGATCATAAGGTATTCCCTAAATCAAAGAAAGCTATCAATGTATTGAATGCTTTAGATGATGAATCATACCCTATTACTTACAACTTTGAAGTCGATGAAATTAAAAAAGTAGAGAATCTTTTTATCATAAATGATCTATATAGTTGCAAGAATCTTGCAATCTCCACTGGTGGTATAACCTATCCTTCTACAGGCTCTACTGGTGATGGATACAAAATGGCAAGATCTCTTGGCCATAACATAGTTGATATGAAACCAACCCTTACATCTCTTAAGATTGTAAATGAAGATTTGAAGATGATTGAGGGAATAGCTCTTAAGAATGTTACCATTTCTGTTCCTAAGGAAAAGGGACAAAAGAAGTATTATTCCCTAACCAATGATTTCCTATTTACAGGAAATGGTATTTCAGGTCCTGCTGTTTTAGATATATCAAGATACTGTGAAACAGGTATGATCATAAAGCTAAATCTCAATGAAATAGTTGAACCTATTAGCATCAATCAAAAGCTTTCAAATATAATTAAAAAAAAGACTGATCTTCCATCTCGTTTAATTGATTATATATTAAAAAGTGAAGGTATTGATGATATTGAAGCAAGTCAAACTAAGAAAATATCATGGCAGAAATTAAATAACAGACTTTCAGATTGGAAAATGGAAATTTCATTAAAGGGTGCAACTAAGATGGGAATGAGCACTGAGGGTGGTATTGAAACTTCCCAAATTGATAACAAAACATTTGAATCAAAGGTCTGTGACAATCTTTACTTTACAGGTGAGATTATGGACTACAGTGGAGACTGTGGTGGATACTCACTGCAGGCTTGTTGGTCAACAGCTTATACTGTAGCCCTTGCGATCGATAGCAAGAATAAAAATCAATCATAATTGACAATTATTCCTAATTGATTGATATTGTTCAAATGATTAATTCCAAAACACCAGAAAGAACAATCTTTGCAAAAAGAACAATGGTTCTTGTTATTCCTATAATGCTACAAGCTCTACTTGTTAATGGAGTTACCTTTGTTGATACACTCATGATTGGACAACTTGGAGAGATACAAATTGCTGCAGTTGGAGTTGCTTCTCAACTTTTCTTTCTTGTTACAATGCTCTTATATGGTATATCTTCTGCTGGTGGAATATTTTTCTCTCAATATTGGGGAGCAAAAGATTCTAAATACATCCAGAAGGTACTTGGAATCATAATAGTATTCTCTGTTGTTTGTTGTGGTGCTTTATCAATCCTTTCTACTGTGTTTCCAAGATTTGTAATGCTTATCTTTACGAAGGATTTAAGTGTTATAGAAAGTGGAAATTCATATCTAAGAATTGTAGGTTTTTCCTACATATTAACAGGAATATCATTTAGCTATGCTGTAGGACTAAGATGTACAGGTAATGCAAAGATACCACTTATTGTATCTATGATAGCCTTGTCAGTTGATGTTATTGGAAATTACCTTTTAATTTTTGGAATCGGTCCTTTTCCAGAAATGGGTATAGCAGGTGCAGCCATTTCAACTTCCTTCTCACGTATAATTGAGGTGCTTCTTTATATAATAATAACCAATACAAAGAAATCTTGTCCAATAAAATTTAGCTTCAAATATAGTCTTAACTTCGATAAAGAATTCGTTAAAAAGTTCTTCAAAATAGCATTTCCTGTTGTTATAAATGATATATTCTGGTCCGTTGGAATGGTATGCTATAAAATAGCATATTCAAAAATAGGAACAGGAGCCCTTGCTGCCGTTCAGGTAATTGAATCAATAAATAATTTATTTTTTGTATCAATATCAGGCCTTGGATCTGCTGTTGCAATAATAATTGGAACAAAGATTGGAGAGGGAAAAGAAGAGGAAGCTCATCGTTATTCAATGTTCTCTCTTAAGTTTGCAATGATCCTTGGAGCCATGATAGGACTTCTTATTATATTAATATCTCCATCTTTTGTAGACCAATTCAACATTTCCCCTGATGTAAAGAAAATGGCAACAGATTCCTTGATGGTAATTGCTATACTTCAGTTTATAAAGGCTTTTACAATGGTTGAGGTAGTTGGAGTATTAAGAGGAGCAGGAGATGCAACCTTTTCAATGTTTCTTGAAATGTTCAGTATTTGGGTCATTGGAGTTCCAATTGCCTTCCTTTCAGCACTTGTATGGCACCTACCTCTACCTTTGATTTATTTGATGGTTGGATCTGAAGAGCTAACCAAACTAGTAATTGGTATGAAAAGAATTAAAAGCAAAAAATATATCCACAACTTTGTAAAATAATATCATCAATGCCAAAAAATATCCTCAATGTAATTATATTAAATTACAGAGAGGATTATATTTTGGATTCTATTAAACGCTAGTTATAACCTTTTGGGTTCTTCTTCTGCCAGTTCCATGCATCTTTACACATATCAACAAGAGTATGAGTTGCCTCCCAATTCAATAGTTCTTTAGCCTTACTTGCATCACTGTAACAAGTTGCAATATCACCTGGGCGTCTTTCTGAAATAACATAAGGAATTTCAATATCATTTGCTTTTTCAAAAGCCTTAACCATATCAAGTACACTGTAACCAACACCTGTTCCAAGGTTGATTACTTCAACACCCTTACAATCAAATTCACATGCTGCAACGTGGCCTGAAGCTAAATCCACCACATGGATATAATCTCTAACACCTGTTCCATCACTAGTTGGATAATCACCACCAAAAACAGCTAACTGCTTTAACTTACCCACTGCTACCTGACAGATGTAAGGCATCAAGTTATTAGGAATTCCTACTGGATCCTCACCAATCCTACCTGATTCATGAGCACCTACTGGATTGAAATATCTTAATAGAACAACATTCATATCTTTGTTTGCATGAGCAAAATCAGTTAGAATCTGTTCAATCATATATTTTGTCCAACCGTAAGGATTGGTGCATCCTCCTGTTGGCATATCTTCCTTTAGAGGCACGACTTCAGCCAAACCATAAACTGTAGCAGAGCTACTGAATACAATCTTATGAACACCATACTCACTCATCAACTCACAAACTGCAATTGTTGAATCAATGTTATTTTTGTAATATGCAAGAGGTTTTGAAACGGATTCACCAACAGCTTTATATCCTGCAAAATGTATAATAGCATCAATTTTATTTTCTTCAAAAACAACCTTCATACTTTCTTTATCACAAACATCAATTTCATAGAATGGAATTGTTTGACCACAAAGTTCTTCTACTCTTGTGATTGCTTCTTTCTGGCTATTGTAAAAATTATCTACAATGATAGGTTGATGACCTGCTTTAACCAATTCAATACATGTGTGAGAAGCAATATATCCTGCTCCGCCTGTTAATAAAATTTTCATATCTATCTTTCTAAGGAAAATTCCTCAGATTCCTCCTAATATTAATTAATTGTTTCAACTTAACTTTATTGTAATATATAATCTTTTTATGTAAAGACTTATATAACAGAAAGTATATTAATCATTTAAGTAATTATACAACATCAATAATCAAATATACACGTGTACTTATTAATAATCCTAATTATATCCTTTTTTATCCACATTAATTTATTTTTTCTTTTTGTCTTCTTTTTGACTAATTCCTCTTAAGGACCAGCATGGCACCTCACTTATTGCCTGTTCAAGCAATTTAAGTGCTATCATCTTATCGGTTTCATCAAGATTTTGAAGTCCAAGATGCATAATTGTGTCAGATCTAAGCTTTGAAACATCCTCACATACCATGTTGGAATAAAAGTTAAAGTCCCTATTGAACAATAAAATATTAAAATTTTCATTATTTTTGCTAACAAGAGTCAATAACTTGTTATAAGGAGTTGTTGGTTCAACATATGTTGGACTTTGATATGGTGCAAATTCCTCAATTGTTGGAACATAAAACTGTCTGTTACCCTGCTCTCGAATCAATAGGAGAATGCTTAAGTACAAGGTATCAACCTCATCTCTACTTTTATCTTCAACAAGGAAATCTTTCTTTGTTTTTTCACTCCAATATTGTAAAGAAGCTTCATCCATCAAATAGAGTGAGACCAATGCATCACTAATTTGATAAATTGAATAAACTGTCGATGCAACATCACATATGGTGCTAAACTGCTCCTTGCTCAATATATTTTGATTTCTACATAGATTTTTATATATTCTATAAGCATCTCTAATTAATATGTAACCATAGAAGTTAGAAGCACTCTGACAGAAATTATGAACGAAATAAACATCCATAACGCTGCAGGAGGCTTTTTCGGCAGCAATTGAGAACCAAACACCATATTTATTATCCTTTCCTGTCTTTCCGGCACACATCCATGAAACTTGCATCACCAAGGCTTTTATGCAAAGTTCTTTAAGTTCATCATTATCTTCAATTCCAAAGTACTGGGATACATAAGGACTGAGTTGATCATAATTTGACAAGGTAATTCCATTAGCTGAAAAGTAGAAAGTCCAATTGAATCTATATGATCTTTCACTCTTATCAGAAAGACTGCTCGTTTCAATGCAATATTTCTTTAAATCCTTTAAACCTGCACTTATAGGAAGATTCTCTATATCCACATAATCTTTTACATCAGAGAATGTAACCTTTTCTGGTTTGCCATATTCATCATAGCAGCTAAATATTTTATCTAACTGAACCTTTGGCTTTTGAGTTGTATAAATATTATCATCATCAATTACAAAACGCCTATCTTGCATCTGTAATATAGCATTTAAAATATCATCCTTAGCAATTCCATCTAATAGTGGATCAATTTTCTCTATATCTATATCGTTAATTGATAATGCACCATATTTATTTGCTATAGCCGATGCAAAGTTATGGAGCATCATTATTTGTCTTTCATTTAACATAAGTATTCCTTTATATAAGTTTGGTAAATTTTAACACCAGCGCTTCCATATTACAACTTAATAAACAAAAAAGGGATGATATATGACCAGAGGGTTAAAAAATATAACAAAATAAGCTCTTGTTGTTTGTTAAGTATAATAAGCAAAAACACCTAAAATATCACTAAATTAAAAAAATAACGACCTTTTTGTAAAAAAAGTTTGACATATCGATTTATAACACCTAGAATAACCACAAATAAAATAAATATAGGAGCTAAATATGGCAACTGTAAATCTAAAGAGCATTTGTAAAATTTACGATGGTAATGTTAAAGCTGTTGATTCAGTAAACATTGACGTTGAAGACAAAGAGTTCTGTGTACTTGTAGGACCTTCTGGTTGTGGTAAATCTACCACACTAAGAATGGTAGCTGGATTGGAAGACATCACATCCGGTGATTTATTAATCGATGGTAAAAGAGTTAATGACGTACCACCTAAGGATAGAGATATCGCAATGGTATTCCAGAATTACGCTTTATACCCTCACATGAGTGTTTACGATAATATGGCATTTGGTCTAAAAATTCGTAAATTCCCTAAAGAAGACATCGAGCAAAGAGTTCGTGCAGCAGCAAAAATTCTTGATATCGAAGAACTTCTCGAAAGAAAGCCTAAGGCTCTTTCAGGTGGACAAAGACAGCGTGTAGCTGTTGGTCGTGCTATTGTTAGACAACCTAAAGTATTCTTGTTCGATGAACCTTTATCAAACCTTGATGCTAAATTACGTGTTCAAATGAGAGCTGAAATTTCTGGCTTACATAACAGACTTCAAGCTACTATGATTTATGTTACCCATGACCAAGTTGAAGCTTTAACCATGGCTGATAAAATTGTTGTAATGAAAGCTGGTATTATACAGCAGACTGGTAAACCTCTTGAATTGTACAACGAACCTGTTAACAAGTTTGTTGCTGGATTCATCGGTTCTCCACCAATGAACTTCTTAATTGTTAAAGTTGAAGCTGAAGGTGCTGACATTTTTCTTGATGAAGGATCTTTCCGTCTTAAAGTTAATGCTAAACAAGCTAAGTTACTAAAAAGTTATGTTGGAAAAACTGTTACTTTTGGTATCCGTCCTGAAGATGTTCAATACGCTGAATCTGCAATTAAAGATCATACCATCACAGGTACTGTAACTGTTGTTGAACCACTTGGTAGTGAAACTCATGTTTATGTTGCTACATCAAAAGCTCAAGTAGTTGGTAAAATTGCTCCTGAGTTTACTGTAAAACCTAATACTAAGATTTCATTGATTCCAGATTTAGACAAAGCTAAACTCTTTGATTTTGAAACTGAATTAGCTATTAGATAATTCATAAATAAAACCAAAAAGAGCTATCATTATTGATGGCTCTTTTTTTATTCCATTATTAAAACTCCAAAACCCCCTCGGACAAACTGCTTAAATCACAATTTATCCTCAGGGGTTTTAAAAATTCAAGTTTTCTTTGTCTTATTTAAAGTTTGCATCAAATATAGCTTGGACAGCAGAAAGAGAGTCCTTCTCATAAACTGTTATGTACAAGCTCATATCTGAAGTACCAAAATTAATAGAATCAATTGCTATTTTTACATCATTTAAAGCCTTCAAACTCTTTGCAATAGCCAAAGGTTTCTTAGCAATACCTTTTCCAACCAATCCTACAAGTGATAATCCACTCTGTATGCTTACATTTTCAATCTTGTATTCATCAATTAATTTTTCTTCTAGAACTTGAAGAGTCTTCTCACTTGCAAGCTTTGTTTCAAAGTACCAGCAAATTTCATCAGGATTAATAAATGTTAGCATTGGATTGATACCACTTGCTTTTAGTAGAGTTAATATAGCATTGCCGATTCCAGGTTGTTTCAATAACAACAGTTTGCTAATAATAAACTTTGTAAATCCATTTTCAGCTGATACACCAATAATTTCTGATCCACTTTCATCTCTGTCCAAGGTAATCATTGTTCCTGGTTTTTCATCATCATTTGTATTTTTTATATTAATTGGAATACCTGCTTCATTAACAGGAACAATTGCTTCAGGGTGAAATACACTAGCACCAACTATTGATAATGCTCTTACTTCTTTGTATGTCATCTGAGAAATAGGATAGGCACCGTCAATATAACGAGGATCCGCATTGTAGCAACCAGCTACATCTGTCCAGTTTTCATAAACCTTAGCACCAACAGCCTTAGCAATTATAGCACCACTAATATCTGATCCACCACGGGAAAAGGTTTTGACCTTTCCACTTTCACCTTTACCATAGAAACCAGGAATTATGTAATTACTACCTGATAATCTATCTTTGCACAGTTTCCAGGTTTCATCATTAATTGTTCCATTATCATTAATAACTATTAAATCAGCCGAATCAACAAATTCCCATCCAAAATAAATCGAAATAAGCTTAGCATTAAGATATTCACCACGTGAAGCTGCATAATCACTTCCAGCTCCAGAATTGATATTTTTTTCAACTTCATCAAGACTTTTACTCAATTCAGAAGATTCAATATTTAAATCTTTTAAGATTCCTAAATACCGCTCTCTAACCTTTTTAAAAGTTTCACAACAAGTACCAGTTTCACATGCAACTTTATTACTAGCATATAATAAATCAGTTATCTTGGTGTCGTCTTTATTCCTTTTTCCTGGAGCAGAAACAATCAAAATCTCTCTTCTTTTATCTTTATCTACGATTGCTTTTACTTTTCTTAATTGGTCTGCATCAGCTACAGAGCTTCCGCCAAATTTACATATAATCATAAAACCTCCTAAACAATTAATGTATACTATCAGATAGAGCATAACATTATCAACAATTTTGACAAAAAAAAGGAGAGCTACTTGAACTCTCCCCCAATGGAAGGATGTTAACTATTTGGAGACCTAACGTAACAATGATATTATGTCATTATTAATTTTCCATTCTGTGTTTCATTTTAGAAACATGTACATAACCGAAAAGCTAATGATATGTATATCATAAACCCTGATTGCAAATAAGGCAAGAAAAATAAAACATATTATTAGAAGTTAAATACTAGATCGCTATAATATTTTTTAAGCCCTCTTTTCACTGAAACCTTTAATATTAGAAGCATTTACATAAAGTGATGCTTCACCATTCTTAATACTCACTAGAGTAGGAGCTGTTAAAATACCATATTTGTTGGCAAGCTCTTTCTCTACAGTAGCATCAATTATTTCATAATCCATTTCTGCATCATTTAAAAATCTTTTAGCCAAATTACAGTTAGAGCATGAAGGAGTTGTAAACAACATCAACCTATCTTCCTCTCCTGCAACAACAACGCAATCATTTTGAATATTACTTATTCTTTGATCAGAGGATAAAACACTTGTTTCAAAGTCATAAACCTTTCTGTTTTTATATTCTGCTTCCTTACCTTTGTTCCAGTTTTTTACAGGTCTGTAATAACCAGTAATTCGACTGTACACCTCAGATTCTTTTCCACATTTTGGACATTCAAAATGCTCACCTGCAAGGTATCCGTGTTCAGGACAAATTGAATAAATAGGACTCAAGGTATAGTAAGGCAGCTTGAAGTTCTCTGCAATTTTCTTAACAATCAAGGCAGTTTCTTTCCAATTTGATAGTTTCTCTCCAATAAAGGCATGGAATACTGTTCCAGAAGTATATAGAGATTGCATTGCATCTTGGTGTTCCAATGCTTCAAATACATCAGAGGTATAGCTTACTGGTAGATGTGAGCTATTTGTATAAAACGGAGTTGAATCAGATCCCTCTCCTTCTGTTGCAGAAATAATGTCAGGAAATTGCCTTTTATCATGAAGAGCTAGTCTATAAGCAGTACTTTCAGCTGGTGTTGCTTCAAGGTTAAATAAATCACCGTACTTCTCTTGATAATCAGAAAGTCGATCTCTCATGTAATTCAACACTTCAATTGAGAAGGATTGACCCTTTTTAGAAGAGATATCACTCTTAATCCAATTAGCATTAAGACATGATTCATTCATACCTACAAGACCAATTGTTGAGAAGTGATTGTTGAATCCACCAAGGTATCTCTTGGTATAAGGATACAATCCTTCTTCTAGCAATCTTGTAATGATCTTTCTCTTTGTATCCAAAGATCTAGCTGCTATATCCATCAAATTATCTAGTCTTTCATAAAAATCTTTTTCGTCTGTTGCAAGATAACCAAGACGTGGCATATTAAGGGTTACAACACCAATGCTTCCTGTTGATTCTCCTGAACCAAAGAAACCACCACTCTTCTTTCTTAATTCTCTTAAATCCAATCTCAATCTACAGCACATTGATCTAACATCACTTGGTTCCATATCGCTATTAACATAGTTTGAGAAATAAGGAGTACCATATTTCGAGGTCATCTCAAAGAGCAATTTATTGTTCTCTGTTTCACTCCAATCAAAGTCCTTTGTAATTGAATATGTTGGAATTGGATATTGGAAACCTCTTCCATCTGCATCACCTTCAATGAATACTTCAATGAAAGCTTTATTAATCATATCCATTTCCATCTTACAATCACCATAGGTGAAAGATTGTTCTTTTCCTCCAACAATTGCTGGAAGGTTCTTAAGATCGTTTGGTACAGTCCAGTCCATGGTGATATTTGAGAAGGGAGCCTGTGTTCCCCAACGAGAAGGAGTATTAACACCATAAATAAAGGATTCAATTGCTTGCTTTGTCTGACTATAAGATAGGTTATCTACCTTTATAAAGGGAGCAAGATAGGTATCAAATGAAGAGAATGCTTGTGCTCCTGCCCATTCATTCTGCAATATACCAAGGAAATTAACCATCTGGTTGGAAAGAGATGATAGATGCTTTGCAGGTTTGCTTGTAATCTTACCAGTAACACCACCAAGACCATCTTCAATCAACTGCTTCAAGGACCATCCAGCACAATAACCTGTTAGCATTGATAAATCATGAATATGTAAATCACAGTTTCTATGAGCGTTTCCAATTTCTTCATCATATATTTCAGACAACCAATAGTTTGCAGTAATTGCACCACTATTGGATAAAATCAAACCACCAACACTGTAGGTTACTGTGGAGTTCTCTTTAACTCTCCAGTCATTAAGTCTTAGATAGTTATCAACAATTGCTTTATAATCAACAATGGTTGATTGCATGTTTCTAACTTTTTCTCTTTGTTTTCTATATAATATGTAAGATTTAGCAACATCAGCATAACCAGATTGAATTAGAACATGTTCAACAGAGTCCTGTATAACTTCAACAGAAATTAAATGTTGATCAACTTTATCTTCAAAATCAGAAGTTACCTTCAATGCAATAAAATCAATCATATTTGGATTGTAATTTTTTTTGGTAGCTTTAAAAGCTTTTTCAATTGCACGAGCAATTCTTTCAATGTCAAAATCAACAATATCACCATTTCTTTTCGTAACGTTATACATAGCACCTCTCCTTTAATTAAGTTAGAAAATTAAATAAGAATATTTTCCCAACCCATTTTGTATTATACCAAACATTAGCTAGTTACGCAATATAGAGTGCCACTGTATTACAATAACACCATCACTAGTGTTTTATTCACTTATAGTAATCTTTTACTTTATAACTTTCATATACTATATACAGGTTTTTATTGCATAGTTATATAAGTCCTTTATACATACAACATAGGTTTTCACTCCTACCCCGACAGTTATTTGGAACTTACTCTCTGCTATAAAATGTGCAGCAAATTTTTAGAAGAATCCTTTCAATAATAGAGTAATTTCTATTAAGATTCCTTTAAGTTGTTTTATCATAAAGATTTCTACAGCTGTGAAAAAAAATAAGCCACATAAAAAATCTAATTTAATAGAGAATTTATGTGACCTATATTTTTTTCAAAATATTTTATTTATTTTTACAACATAAGTAATTCCCAAATGTTACTAAATGTTCGTTAAGCTCTCTTTTCACTAAAGCCCTTAATGTTTGAAGCATTTACATAAAGAGAGGCCTCTCCATTCTTTATACTTAATAAAGTTGGAGCTGTTAAAATACCATATTTATTGGCAAGTCCTTTTTCTACGTTAGCATCAATTACCTCATAATCTATTTCTGCATTATTCAAGAATCTTTTTGCTATTTTACAGTTAGGACATTTTGTAGTTGTAAACAACATCAACCTATCTTCCTCTCCTGCATCAACAACGCTTTTATCTTGAATGTTATTTGTTCTTTGATCAGAGGATAGAACACTTGTTTCAAAGTCATAAACCTTTCTGTTTTTATATTCTTCACTCTTACCTTTATTCCAGTTTTTTACAGGTCTGTAATATCCAGTAATTCGACTGTATACCTCAGATTCTTTTCCACATTTTGGACATTCAAAATGCTCACCTGCAAGGTATCCGTGTTCAGGACAAATTGAATAAATAGGACTCAAGGTATAGTAAGGCAGCTTGAAGTTCTCTGCAATTTTCTTAACAATCAAGGCAGTTTCTTTCCAATTTGATAGTTTCTCTCCAATAAAGGCATGGAATACTGTTCCAGAAGTATATAGAGATTGCATTGCATCTTGGTGTTCCAATGCTTCAAATACATCAGAGGTATAGCTTACTGGTAGATGTGAGCTATTTGTATAAAACGGAGTTGAATCAGATCCCTCTCCTTCTGTTGCAGAAATAATGTCAGGAAATTGCCTTTTATCATGAAGAGCTAGTCTATAAGCAGTACTTTCAGCTGGTGTTGCTTCAAGGTTAAATAAATCACCGTACTTCTCTTGATAATCAGAAAGTCGATCTCTCATGTAATTCAACACTTCAATTGAGAAGGATTGACCCTTTTTAGAAGAGATATCACTCTTAATCCAATTAGCATTAAGACATGATTCATTCATACCTACAAGACCAATTGTTGAGAAGTGATTGTTGAATCCACCAAGGTATCTCTTGGTATAAGGATACAATCCTTCTTCTAGCAATCTTGTAATGATCTTTCTCTTTGTATCCAAAGATCTAGCTGCTATATCCATCAAATTATCTAGTCTTTCATAAAAATCTTTTTCGTCTGTTGCAAGATAACCAAGACGTGGCATATTAAGGGTTACAACACCAATGCTTCCTGTTGATTCTCCTGAACCAAAGAAACCACCACTCTTCTTTCTTAATTCTCTTAAATCCAATCTCAATCTACAGCACATTGATCTAACATCACTTGGTTCCATATCGCTATTAACATAGTTTGAGAAATAAGGAGTACCATATTTCGAGGTCATCTCAAAGAGCAATTTATTGTTCTCTGTTTCACTCCAATCAAAGTCCTTTGTAATTGAATATGTTGGAATTGGATATTGGAAACCTCTTCCATCTGCATCACCTTCAATGAATACTTCAATGAAAGCTTTATTAATCATATCCATTTCCATCTTACAATCACCATAGGTGAAAGATTGTTCTTTTCCTCCAACAATTGCTGGAAGGTTCTTAAGATCGTTTGGTACAGTCCAGTCCATGGTGATATTTGAGAAGGGAGCCTGTGTTCCCCAACGAGAAGGAGTATTAACACCATAAATAAAGGATTCAATTGCTTGCTTTGTCTGACTATAAGATAGGTTATCTACCTTTATAAAGGGAGCAAGATAGGTATCAAATGAAGAGAATGCTTGTGCTCCTGCCCATTCATTCTGCAATATACCAAGGAAATTAACCATCTGGTTGGAAAGAGATGATAGATGCTTTGCAGGTTTGCTTGTAATCTTACCAGTAACACCACCAAGACCATCTTCAATCAACTGCTTCAAGGACCATCCAGCACAATAACCTGTTAGCATTGATAAATCATGAATATGTAAATCACAGTTTCTATGAGCGTTTCCAATTTCTTCATCATATATTTCAGACAACCAATAGTTTGCAGTAATTGCACCACTATTGGATAAAATCAAACCACCAACACTGTAGGTTACTGTGGAGTTCTCTTTAACTCTCCAGTCATTAAGTCTTAGATAGTTATCAACAATTGCTTTATAATCAACAATGGTTGATTGCATGTTTCTAACTTTTTCTCTTTGTTTTCTATATAATATGTAAGATTTAGCAACATCAGCATAACCAGATTGAATTAGAACATGTTCAACAGAATCTTGTATGCCTTCTACAGAAACAACCATATCTTCTATTTTTTGTTCAAAATCTGAAGTTACCTTTAATGCAATAAAATCAATCATGTTTGGATTGTAATTTTTACTAGCTGCTTTAAATGCCTTTTCAATTGCTCTTGCTATTCTTTGGATGTCAAACTCTACGAAATCACCATTACGTTTTCTTACACTATACATATATTCTCCTACTAAATTGTAAATACAATTAATCTTCTAATTATCTTTAACCCGGTGAAGTGGAGTATATCAAAGCATTAATAAAAGCACAATATAAAGCGGCATATTTTTTATATTACACCATACATAGTGTAATTGATAAAATTATATAGATTAAAAATAATTTAAAGACCTCTAATTTCTACAAAATCTATATGGTTCTTTAATTGAATTTGCATAGCTTTTTCTTCATCTGCGGAATATCCATGCAACCCAGATTGTATATTAGATCCTTTATCGCTGAAGGTTTGAAGATAATATTTTTGGTCACGTCCAATCCACTTTGCAATCTCAATAAGATTTTCAACTGCATGAAATTCCTTTACAACAGTTGTTCTAAATTCATGCTCAATACCACTGTTTTTTATAATCTCAATGGACTTTTCAAATGGTTCAATGCTTATCTCAGAGTAACCAACAGTCCTAGCGTACTCCTCCTTAGTATTTTTAACATCCATGGCAACATAATCAATCAAATTCAAATCCAATAAAGTTTTAAGTTTCTCAGGAAAAGCTCCATTTGTATCCAATTTTACAAGATAGCCCAATGATTTTAGATACTTACAAAATTCTGCAATCCCAGCTTGAAGCAAAGGTTCTCCACCTGTAATACAAACACCATCCATGTATCTTTTTCTACCTTCAAGAAATTTGGTTACCTCTTCATCACTCAAATAAGGTTGAGACTCTGGATTCAATACCAAATCTGAATTGTGACAAAAGGGGCACCTAAGATTGCATCCACCAGTAAACAATGTACAAGCAAGCTTATCTGGATAATCTACTAAAGTTGATTTAATCAAACCATGAAATTTCATATATTTTTCTCCATTTATTTATTTATTTTAAAATATTTTTACATAATATCGAATTAATATTTTTTATAAAACAAAACATTTTGCACTATATATTCACTCATATAAAAAGAATTATCAATCAAAGATAGATAATTTACTCAAAATAAATTTATATTTCATAAAAATAATTGATATACTTTACGTTCGCTAATTATTGCTAGATAGAAATAATATGACAGTTGGCCTATTCAGCTAATTCATTGCACGTAAGGAAATTACCAAAATACCTTAACAATTGTTTATTAACGAATTATAATACGTTACTAATTAGTATATGCTAAATTTTTAAAGAATTTTATTAGCATATCCAATCTATTTTGTACAAATTTTTAGTTAATCCTAAATTTTTTTTATTTAATTCATATTTAGCATATTGCATAATTCTCCCAAAATGGATATAGTATAGGCGTTAAAAGAATTAAGTAAATTTTTTCCATTCCTCATAAGAAGGAAATATAGGAGTTATAAATATAATGTCAAAAGTACACAGTGAATCTGATATTGATTGGATTATCAAAGAACATGAAAGTAAAGATTTAACAAAAGCTAAGGAGATGTTTCCAATTGAAACAGCTAGATTAGCACGTCACCTACATAGCCAGATTCCTGGTTATTATATCACACGTCTTGCAGCACTTCCAAATCTTGCAAGTATGCTAAATGTTGGTGGTATTTATATTAAAAATGAAGGTGAACGAATGGAACTCAATAGCTTTAAGGTTATGGGTGGAAGTTTTGCTTTATTCAAGTTTTTCCAAGATAAATTAAACTTAACAGAAGATCAGTTGTCATTAGACTATTTATTAAGTGACGAAGTTAAAAAGAAAACAGGAATAATCACATTTGCTTCAGCAACTGATGGTAACCATGGTCGTGGTATTGCTTGGGCATCAAAGATGCTCGGTCACAAATGCATGATTTATGTTCACGAAGAAACAAGCCAAGCTAGAATTGATGCAATTAGAGATTATGGTGCTGTTGTTAAAATAATTCCAGGTAACTATGATCACGCTGTTCATCAGTGTGTAGCCGATGCTAAAATTAATGGTTGGGAAGTTATCAGCGATACAAGTTGGGATGGTTATACAACAGTTCCTACTAGAATCATGCAAGGTTACACTACAATGCTTCTTGAAGCACAGAAACAATTTAGTAGCCAAGGTATTGAATATCCAACTCATATATTCGTACAAGCTGGTGTTGGTGCATTAGCTGCTGCTGTTATTGGGTTCTATGCTGCTCTTTGCAATGGTGAAAATACTCCAAAGTTTATCGTAGTAGAACCTAATAAAGCTGGTTGTATATTCGAAAGTGCTAAAGCAGAAGACGGACAAGCTCATAATGTTGGCGGTTCTCTTTCGACAATCATGGCAGGCCTTGCTTGTGGAGAACCTTCTCCAATTGCTTGGGACATATTAAAGGAAAATGCTGATGTATTCATGCAGGTTCCAGATTATGTAGCAGCTCGTGGTATGAGAATCCTTGCAACACCATTAAAGGGTGATCCAATGCTCATCAGTGGTGAATCAGGTGCTGTAACACTAGGTGCTCTATATCAATTATTATCATTACCTGGTAACCAAGAACTAAAAGATTATTTAGCTTTTGATCACAATAGCAATATACTATTCATCAACACTGAAGGTAACACAGATCCTAAGAGTTTCAGACAGATTGTTTGGGATGGTTCTGATGAAGTACCTGCTAAATTTGCAACTGAAAGATAGTTTTTCTAATATATTAATGCAGTTCACATAATGTGAGCTGTATTTTTTTCCAAATTATCTTTGTAAATGATTTAAAATAAAAACAAATATAATAAATTTAAGTGATAAACAATATTTATCATTCTCTTCGAAACATAAAAAAAAGGAGTAATTCAAACTCCATTTTATGCTATTTTACCTTTATTTAGATACTACACTCACTTTTTTAATTATATATGTAACAACTAATTTATTAATTATTGCAGCAATGATACATCCTATTAAAAGTCCAACTGAATCAGCAAGCCAATCAAATAAATCAAAGTTCCTTCCTACCTTAGCTTGTATAATTTCAATTATTAGCCCTAAAGGAATTCCAATTAAAAGTACATGCAAGGTTGCAAATAAAGTTTCTTTTACTTCATTTATTTTTTGATTTAAAAGGTGCTTTCTAATCAAAGAAAAGGAAATTGATAAAAAGGCAAACATTCCTAATCCAATATAGGCTATTGCATGAGCTCCTTTATCACCAAGAGGAAAGATGTTTGTATGAGGGACATTCTTTGCTGGTAACAAGCTGAAGGCACAAATCAGAAACAAGCAAATCACAACAGCAGTCTTGCATAAGGCTGCATAGATTCCAAGCCGTTTCTTTATTTTATGTCTTTCTTCCAAACTAAGGTCCTTTAAATTCATACAAATCTCCTTGGACGGCATCACATTCTTCCATCCTTTTATCTAACAATTTGATTATCATTGATTTATCAAAGAGGTTTCTAGGGGCTGCAAGGCGATGAGATGGCGTTTCAGCTATAAGACGTTGAACAATCATGTCCGGTTTCAACCTTCTTATCACATACATGCAATCTTCCACCACTCTATCATTACTTGGAACACTGAAACCACCTATGAGGTATTCATCATAAAAGGTGGTTCCACCAAGTATATTTAGATTATGAATCTTTATTCCATCACTTTCAACCGAGTTTACCAAATCAACAGTATTACTTAAGTCTTCTTTAGTTTCACCAGGAAGTCCCGTTATTATATGCGTTGAAACCTTGATGCCTTTTTTATGCAGAGTATTAACAGCTACGACATAATCCTCACTTCTATGTCCTCTGTTTATTCTTTCAAGTGTTTCATTATTTGAACTTTGAAGACCAACTTCAACCCATACATCTCTTACCTTGTCTTTGTATGATGCAATTAGCTCTATTACATCTGATGCAAGACAATCAGGTCTTGTTGATATAATTAATTCTGTAAAATCATGAAGCGATAATGCTTTATCATAAAGAATCTTTAACTCACTAACATCAGCATAGGTGCTTGTCCATGCTTGGAAATAAAGCGAAAAAGCGTCTACCTTGTATCTTCTTTTTATGAAGGATATTCCCTTCTCTATTTGCAATTCCAAAGAAGCCAACCTTTTATCAATAGATTGTATATCACGAGGCCCCTTGTTTGCTATATTTTTCTGAAAAGAAGAGGATCTTTTCCAGCTACCTTCTTTAGTTCTATAATATGTGGGACTTGCGCCTGTTCCATCGCAAAAATTACATCCACCACTTCTATCCCATTCTCTATTAGGGCACGAAAATCCACCATCAACACCCACTCTATAAACACCGTGTCCGTAGGTATCAATAAGGTATTTAGCATAGGTATTGTATCTTGAGTTCAATTAAATAAACTCCAAAACCAAAGAAATATTACCTTTCATTGTAACACCAAGACCTACTACTGCTGTTGCAATTCCTATAGGAGCACCAACTCCTACAAATATTCCATAATCAGTAACAGCGAAGGGATTTACCATTGTAGAATCTTTTTTAATTATTAACTTATTAATTTCATCATATAAATTCGTAGATGGGTCATAATCATCAGTTGCTAAAAACTTTAAACCAACCTGGAAATATAAAGGAAAGACATACTTACCCAAATATCTTTGGTATGTTATCTCTGCTAGCATATATCCACGTCTTAAGGTGTAACCTGGATAACCAATCAATCCGCTATAACCACCTACATCATAATAGGATGTTATTAGTTCCTCACTTCTCATATTTAAATTCAAATCAAAATTAAACTTAAATGTATCAACGTCACTGAAGGGATAAGAATAGCGAAAACATAGTTCAGAGCCAAACCCAAGGTCTCCATTGGTATTTATAAACATTCCTGCATATTTAAAATATAATCCGTCTTTTGAAAAAAGACTCAAATCTCGTAAATTATAAACAACACCTGCTTTCAACACCAATTCAGTTACAATTGGATCTGTATATGATATCTGCTCGGTAGTGATATTTGTTAAATCGGCTACAAGCTTTGTTGGTAATGTTGAATCGGAAAGAGAAGCAATTGTATAATCAAGTGCTAATTCTGCTCTAATGTTATTAGAATGTTGATATTCAACGCCTCCACAAATTGTACCTGACAGACCAAAAGATGGTACATGATATTTCATGTATGAAGAGTTGGCAGGAGATATTCCACCAATTTTTAATGCAACTTTCATGTAACCACTCAGCAACATATTTGGTTTTGTTAATATATTGTATCTTATATCACCTGTGGTTGTTAGTGAATCATTAAAGGACAAAGATAGATTACTATTGAAAGGAGTTTCATTTATGCCATCAAAGAATACATTTAAATCAAAGCTTGTATGTGCCCAGCTATAATTTGTTGCTGTATTTGAAAGACCAGTTGTTGATCCAAGACTTAAGCTTACATTTGACTTGTTAGAATACCAATCTCGTATATAAATATACAATATCCCATAATTTTCGGTGGTATTGTTATTGTAGGATTCAAAACTATAGGAGGTCGTTGATAAGCTATTTATCCTGTTAAAACCTTCAAGGTCATTATTTAAATCTTCCAAGACAGCATTGGTCAACGTTTTTCCTACATATTTATCAAAAATGCTTATGAGAGATAGTGTTGATTTATCCGAATTTATTACATCAATCATCTTTATTTCTTTAACAATAGGATCTGGTAAAGCTGAATAAGATCCTACTGTTTCATAATCAACAAGAGCCCTTGTTTGGGCTATTCTTTCTCTTAATTCAAGGAGTTTGTCTTTATTCAGTCTTGCACAATCATATCCACGTTGTAAAATTTCATCTTTCTTTCCCATATCAAGAACAGAATAACTTTCAACTTCAGGACGTAGCACCAAATCACATCGTTGAGCCGCATTCATGTTACCTGTAAAGGTTACAAGGTTTACTGTTTGTTGTATAATTCCAGTTAGAGTTGAATACTCGCCTGCCTTCTTAAGATTTTTGCTAGATACATCAATTGCAATTATTATATCTGCTCCCCAACGCTCTGCCACATCAATTGGAAGATTATTTTTCAATCCACCATCCATTGTATATCTTCCATCAAGCAAGACATATGTGGGAAATATCAAAGGGAGTGACATTGATGATCTCATTGCATCCTGAACCAATCCGGAATCAATTATTATTTGCTCATTGTTTGTTGCGTTTGTTGCAACTGCTTTATACGGAATATATAACTCAGAGAAATCTTTAGGAGTTGAATATTTAATCAAGGTTTGAGAAAAGAATTCTTGAATTTCTTGATCCCCAAGTATTCCAGGAACATCCCCAATACCGTCCTTGTTGAATCCAATTGAATAATTGGGTTCAATTGTTTTTGAAAACACATGTGGAATTTCAGGATATGAAGAAGTTGTAGGAGTATAAAGCATTGATGCCAGATCATTATCATCTATCACTTTTAATAATTCATCACTGCTATAACCAACAGCGTAGTAACCACCAATAAGTGCCCCCATGCTAGTTCCACATATAAAATCTATTGGAATTCCCAGTTTTTGAATTACTTTGATAACTGCTATTTGAGAAAGGCCTCTTGCTCCTCCACCTGACAAAACAACTGCAACCTTAGGATAGGTTGCAAATATTGTTGTTACTGATAAAGAAATTATAGCCAATAAACTTACAAGTTTTTTTTTCATATTTTATCCTAAGATAGAACCTAATATTTTACTGTTACCATTATAAAATGAATTAAAATCCATTTCTTTTTTCCCAGTTAACTGAAGAGTATCAACAATCACCAATTCATCACCACAAGCAATAACTAGGCCCTGTTTTTTTCTCTTTTCAATTACGGTTCCAGGTTTTATTGATTCATCTCTTCTTTCGTGAGTTAAAGGAGCAACACCTGTAATAAATAAA
The DNA here is from genome assembly GCA_964457975.1 of uncultured Spirochaetaceae bacterium. GTDB lineage: Bacteria > Spirochaetota > Spirochaetia > Sphaerochaetales > Sphaerochaetaceae > Pleomorphochaeta. The sequence goes on from CAYWGU010000009.1 coordinate 46,615, forward strand.
ACCTTTCCATCAAAAAGGGTGGAAGCTTTAGGCCATGGGTAATAAGCCCTAATTTTACTATGAAGACTCTTTGCATTTTCATTAAAGTTCAAAGAGGATTCATCTTTACTTAACATCTCTGTATAACTAACATCCCCTGTTTGAGGACTGCTTATAAGCAGACCTTCCTCCAACTTATTAAATGTTTCAACAGCAAGAGGGGCTGCCAAATTTGCAACTTTTTCTGTAAGATTAAATGTATTCTCTGTTCCATTTAACTCTACCTCTTTAGTAGAGCAAATATCACCTTCATCAACACCAATACTTAATTTTTGGATGGTTATTGCAGTAGACTCCAATCCCTTTAAAATTGCATATTGAATAGGAGAGCTACCTCTGAACTGCGGAAGTCTCGATGGATGAATATTATAGCAACCTCTCTCAAACATTGAGAGGAATCTTGGACCAAATATCTTTCCATAAGCAAAACAAACAAGAACATCACAATTATACGATGCAACTTCTTTGAGAACATCCCCCCTAAGCCTTTCTGGCTGAAGGCAAGCAAGGTTTAATTCAAGAGCCGCACTTTTAATAGCAGAGGCCACAAGCTTCTTTGAACGCCCTTGCCTTGCATCTGGGTTTGTTAAAACAAGCTCAATTTCAAATTTTTCATTCAAAGCTTTCAATGTTGGTACAGCTATTTCTGGTGTTCCTGCAAAGAGTATTCTCACTGGACTGAACCTTTTTTCAAATGATTTTTCTTGGTATAAGCCTTGATCATTTTAGATCTTTCCTTTTCTGGCAAGCGATCTATAAATACAATACCATTTATATGATCATTTTCATGCTGTACTGCTCTTGCAAGTAATCCTGATGCTTTTATCTTGAATGTTTTACCCTTCAAATCTTGTGCTTGAATAGTAACCTGTGCCGGTCGATCAACATCATGATATACACCAGGAATCGATAAACATCCTTCTTCCAATGCAACGTTTTCCATTGAAGTTTCAACTATTTCAGGGTTTATAAATTCCCTTCTAACACCATCATGATCATCAACTACAAATAGTCTCATATCAATTCCGACTTGTGGTGCAGCAAGACCAACTCCATCAGCTTCATCCATGGTTTCATACATTGCATCAACCAACAGATTAAGAGAGGAATCAAAAGTTTCCACTTTTTTACATTTTATTGTGAGTATTTCCTCACCAATTGTATATATATCTAACATAATTTTACCTCGTATATTACTTATCATTATCATACATTATTGCACATGGGGTATAGAATTAACTAAAAACTTTTACCACTGTTATACATTGCTTACTACCTGCTTCAGTTCACTTTTTGGTACTTTTTTTGGTACTTTTTTATTTTTTTTGGTACTTTTTATTTTGACTAAAAAAACATTAAATAAATGTGATACAAGCTAATATAATAACCGATAATAT
>CAYWGU010000010.1:0-32498 GCA_964457975.1 uncultured Spirochaetaceae bacterium
GGGCCTTTATTTTTTTATTATCTTTACAAGAAATTTGCACCTTAGGGTGTATTTTTTTTGCCCCTCAGTAACTAGTAATTCTCAGGTAATGGTACTATCTTATACATATAAATAATAATTTTGGAGATTAAATATGAATACTTTTTATGATTATCTACATTGGCGAGGTGATTTAACAATGGAACAATCTTCTTTAAATGAAATAGATTCTATGCTTTTTTCAATGTTATCCTATGTTAATTATACACCTGTTTTAAAAGAATTTAATATTTCAGATAAAATCACTCTTTTGGAAACTTCAAAAAAATTTGAAGAGCTTGGAGTTTTTGAGAATACTGATAAACTTTTCGACTTTGATAAGGAATGTTTGGAGATTTTAAAGCTAATAGCTCCCAAAAAACGGTATTCAAATATTAATCTAATTGGTTATAAGGAACACTTTAAAATAGAAAAAGAGACTCAATTTGGTGCTATCTGTTATATTCTTGAGGATGAATCAGTTGTTGTTTCATATCGAGGAACTGACGAATCTCTTATTGGGTGGAAAGAAGATTTTGCTATGAGTTTTAGTGATAAGATTGGATCACAAAAACATGGATTGGAATACTTAAATGAAGTAGTAAAAATAAATAATAAACCTTTATACCTTACAGGCCATTCTAAAGGAGGCAATGTTGCTGTTTATTCTGCTATTAAATCTTCTAAAAAAATACAAGATAGAATTGTTAAAGTCTATAATTTTGATGGACCTGGGTTCAATAGTAAAGCTGTCACCAAAGAAGAATATCTAAATTTAAGCATCGATAAAATTGTTACACTTGTTCCTCAATCATCTATAGTTGGGATACTTCTTCAACATGAAGAACCTTATAGTGTTGTGTTTTCATCAAAAAAAACTGGTATATTTCAGCATTATCCTATGACTTGGGAAGTAGATACTTCAAGTTTTATTCGTCTTGATGAAGTTGATAATGGAACGCAATATTTCGATAAAACAATGCATACCTTTTTGGACGGATTAAGTGAAGATGATTTAACACTTTTTATTAATACTTTATTTAGTACTTTGCAAGCTGGAGGTGCAATAACGCTAAGAGATTTATTCAAAGCTCCTGGCAAAACCCTTTCAGCTATCCATAAATATTGTTCTGAAACTCCCACTGAAACAAAGAAGCAAGTAGAAAAAATTGTTAAGGCTTTTTTTAAGATTTCTGGAGAGGTGGCAAAAAAAGAATCACAAAAACAATTTAGTGAAAATAAAACCAAAGTAGTAAATAAATTTAAGGATAACTTTGAGTTACAACTCAATGAATTGTTATCATAATGGTTATTGTGGTTTGTAAAAAAACATTTTTTTTTACAATTGGTGATACAGTATTTATAAAAGAAGGTTTTATGTTATGAAAACACTTTATGATTATATCTATTTGAGAGGTAATATTCTTTTTTCTAAAAGTCCTTTTACTGAAATAGATGGTTTGATTTTTGCATTATTATCAAACATAGAATATTTAACTGTTTATAAAAAATTCAATTTATATGAAAAACTTTCTTTAAAAGAAGTTGTAGACAAATTTGGAGAAAATGGTGAATATGATAATTTATCACATGAGAGTAAATTTGTTAGACAAAATTTACTTTTGTTGAAAAATCTTTGTAGTTATAAAAGATATTGTGATGTTAAGATCTTTGGATATCAGAGAGATTTTAGAAAAGAATGTTACACTCAATTTTCTGCTATAGCATTTTTGCTTGATGATGAGACTTTGGTAATTTCGTTTCGTGGAACAGATGCTTCTCTTGTTGGGTGGAAAGAAGATTTTGCAATGAGTTTTAAAGAACGAGTTGGAGCTCAAGAGGATTGCTTAAAATACATTAATGAATTAGGTATTGTTGATTGCAAACAGATAGTTACTTGTGGGCATTCTAAAGGTGGAAATTTGGCTGTATATTCTGCTATAAAGACAACCGATGAAATTAAAAATAAAATAAAACATGTATATAATTTCGATGGTCCTGGATTTAATAAGAAAATAATTGAATCGGGCCAGTTTGAAAAATTGGGTATTGATAAAATCACCACAATAGTTCCCCAATCTTCAATGATTGGAATATTAATGCAACATGAAGAGCCCATCAATGTTATTTATTCTTCAAATAAGACAGGAATTTTTCAACATTATCCTTTAACTTGGGAAGTAGATAATAATTGCTTAAGAAGATTAGGTGGAACAGATTTTCTTTCTAAGAATTTTGATGAAACCTCACGACTTTTTCTGGAAAAAATGAGTGAGGAGGATATGTCTATTTTCATAGATTCTGTATTTACAATATTTGATGAAAATGGTGCCGTTACTTTTAGAGACGTGATGATAAATCCAGCTAGAACAATAAGATCACTTCATCAAGTACATAAGGAAATTCCGGTTGAATATAAAGCTATATTGGAATTACTTGCAAAATCAATTATGAAATCTTCAGCCCAAATTTATTCCCAACCGGTAAAGAAAGCGTTATTGTTTAATAGACGAAAAAAATAATTAACATCCAAAAGTTAACAAACTTTAAGTGTTTGTTATAATAACTGCATTTAATAGTAATATATTACAAATTTGCTACAGAATAACTAAAAATATATTAATAAACCCTTTCTTTGAAATGATATCTACTCTAAAATATTAATATGAAGTATGAGATAAAATTAAACAGATATACCTTAAAAGATGGATTGTCTGCAAACGCACTGAGTGTGGGGTTCAAAGGAAAACGAACTTTTGAAGATATAAAAGAAAGATTAATTAAAATATTAAAACGCTATCCTCTAACATGTTCTAAAGTAGTTATTGAGAATGATGGTGCATTCTTTGAAAGTATTGATACCCCTTATGTCAATTTAGTAGAAGTAACGCAAAGTGATAAAGTTTGGATCACCAAACAATATAGCATTCCTCTAAAAATAAATGAAGGTGAATTGATTAGATTTGCATTGGTAGGGGAGAATTCTTTTGTTGTTTATTATCATCCTCTTTTATCAGATTCTAGAGGAATTTTAAATTTTGCAAAAAATGTATTGTCTGAAGATGAAGTTTATGATGTTCCTTTTTATTTTCCCGAAATAAAAGATGTTAAATTATCACTTGTGGATAAAGGTGTAAAAAAATCTTTGGTAAAAGCTAAAGAAGATAAAATTGAAAATGAGATAGATTCTGTAAAATTGAAGAGTGTAAGTTTGAAGAGTGATATTATTTTTAGGATATGTTCAGGTGAGAGCGTCACCATGTTATCTTTCTTCATTGCAACTGCAATATCACTGAATAAAACAACTAGAAAGAAAATAACCATTCCTTATTGCAGAAAGGATAATTATGAGGATCAATTAATAAATGATTCAACGGTTTTTTCCTTTAAAAGAGGATTTGAACCTAGATTGTCCTTCTATGAGAATGCAGGTGAAATTGATAAGCTTTTTGAATCAATAATAAGCAAGAAATCATATGAAAAGAGAGCAGCGATTTTAGAGGAAGTGCCATTAAACTATTTTGATAATCCAGGATTGAGAAAAAAGCTTTTTCATTTTTTAGAGAGTGATTTTCAGTTTGATATTTTACCAACTCTTGATGAAGATGAAATAATAAACACCTTAAGTTTTTATCCCTCTTCTTCTTATGTAAAAAACAACTTTGGGATAAGTGCTGTTAATGAAAGATTAACAATATCAACAGTTTTGCATGATAAAGTTGGTGATGATTTTTTCAGTGATTTCTCAAAGACCATAAATTTATTATCGAAAGAAGCAGCAAAAAGATTTAAGAATAATTAAAATGATCGTAAAAAGAATAAAAAAAAGAAAAAATTTTTTTATATGGAGGTAAATTGTTATGATTAATGAAAATAGTACAGCGACAAAATTTAAGAAAACACAGGCCATTAAGAAAAAATGCTGCATTGTTATTGTAGATGAAGATAGAATTCTACTGAAGAAAAATAAGAAATCAGATTCTTTTTACCTCTATGAATTCCCAAAACAAGAGATTTCTATAGAAGAACGTGAAGTTTCTCGAGTTTTTTCAAAAATGAAAGAGAAATACGGCATCAAGGCAAAGACAAAAGATAGATTTATATGTAATATACAACATAGTTACGAATACTTTGATTTGATGATGTATGTTTTTGAACTTCATGCATCAAAAGACGAAATAGATTTTAGTGATGAGTTAAAGAATGCAGAATGGTTTAGCATTAGTCAGTTATGGAAAGTGCCTTTGGCACCACCTGATGTAACATTAGCTCAATTATTGTTAGAGTGCAACGAATAATAAATAAAACTAAAAAAAGACTGAGGACAATCTATAGAATGAGTCCTCTTTTTATTGAATGAGAATATAAAAAAAATTAGATGATAAAAGAAGGATCTTTTATTATGGATAGTATTTTAAGTGAAGGAAAAATAGATGATTAAAAATAACGACGCTATACGAAATATCGCGATTATAGCACACGTTGACCACGGAAAAACTACACTAGTAGACGCATTGTTTCGTCAATCTGGTCAAGCTAATGCAGACAAACAAGATCGAATTATGGATAGTGGTGCCATTGAACGCGAAAGAGGTATTACCATTAGCGCAAAGAACTGCGCAATTGAGTGGAAAGGTGTCAAAATCAATATTATTGATACACCAGGTCACGCGGATTTCGGTGGTGAAGTTGAAAGAGCATTATCAATGGTTGATGGGGTTGTATTATTATGTGATGCAGCAGAAGGACCTCTTCCTCAAACAAGATTTGTATTGCAGAAAGCATTAAAGTTAAATCTTAAACCAATTGTTATAATTAATAAAATTGATAGAGCTGATGCAAGACCTAAAGAAGTATTGGACGAAGTATATGATTTATTGTTTGAATTAAGTGATGATGAAGAATTGTTAGACTCTCCTGTATTCTTTGCCAATGGTAGAGATGGAATTTGTGGTAGAGATATAGACAATCTTAGTGAAAACTTACATCCACTTCTAGATTCAATTCTAGAATTCATTCCAGTTCCTGTATACGACGATGAAGAACCTTTCCAAATGTTGGTAAGTGATTTATCTTACAGTGATTACTTAGGTCGTCTTGCTATTGGTAAAATTATTAATGGTAGTGCAACAATCAATGAACAACTTGTTTGTGTTGAAAAAGGTGGTGTAGTATCATCTTTAAGAGTTACAAAATTACATTCATATGATGGTCCAACTTATCATGAAGCTAAACTTGTAGAAAGTGGTGATATTGTTGTACTTGCAGGTGTAGATAATGTTTCAATTGGTGATACAATTTGTACAAAAGAAAATCCAAAAGCATTGCCAAGACTTAAAGTAGATGAACCAACAGTTGCTATGCAATTTAGTAAGAATATTTCTCCTATTGCTGGTACAGAGGGAACTCAATTGACCAGTGGTAAAATTGGTAATTTCTTAAATAAAGAAGCATTAAGAAACGTATCAATCAATGTAGAGAAAAATTTAGATGATTCCTATACTGTTAAAGGTAGAGGTGAATTTCAAATGGCGATTATCATTGAAGAAATGAGAAGAGTAGGTTTTGAACTTTGTGTTGGTCGTCCTCGTATTATTTTCCACGAAGATGAAAATGGTAAAAGAACAGAACCTATTGAATTTGTAGATATTGATTGTCCTGAAATGTACTCAGGTTCCGTTATGGAAAAACTATCTCAACGAAAAGCTAAGATGAGTGATATGACTTACAAAGGTGATAGAGTTAAGATTAGATTTGAAATTCCAGCTCGTGCTTTGATTGGCTATAGAGATGAATTTTTAACGGATACACGTGGTATGGGTATAATGAACTCTTGGATTAAAGGTTATGAACCTTATAAAGGTGATTTCCCTTCAAGATCAAATGGGTCTCTAATTAGTGATAGAAATGGTTCAGCAATTCCATATGCTTTATTTAACTTTGAAGATCGTGGTAGTTTATTTATTGTACCAGGTGATCCTGTTTATGAAGGAATGATTGTTGGTCTTAGAAATAAAGAAGGTGATTTGTTATTGAATCCAACTAAAACTAAAAAACTTTCTAACATGAGAGCATCAGGTAAAGATGAAGCTGTAACCTGTACTCCAATTACCCCAATGAATCTTGAACAGTCAATTCAGTTTATTAAAGATGACGAACTTGTAGAAGTAACTCCGAAATCAATTCGTATGTGTAAAAAGATTTTGAATGCTCAAGCTAGAAAAATGTTTGAATCAAGAGGATCTATTCCTCATTACTTACACTAAAGTGTAAGTAAGAAAAGGTTGCCAACTTTATTTATTTAAGGTTGGTCTTTTTTTATATGATAAGTATTTTTTTAAAAGGACTTTCCATAGGCCTTGCATATGTAGCACCAATTGGAGTTCAAAATATATTTATAATCAATGCATCTTTAAGGAAAAGTAGAAGACAAGCTCTTTATACAGCATTTGTTATTGCTTTTTTTGATATAATTTTAAGTCTTTTTTGCTTTTTTGGAATTGGGTCTTTAATTACAGTTTTTCCAATTCTTGAGTTGATAATGCTTCTTTTTGGTGGTTTGATAGTAGGTTATATTGGTTTATCAATTTTTAGGAGTAGTACTTCTGATTATGAATTTAAAGTTGATTGCAAAGGTGAAAGAAACATTGTTTTAGATGCTTTTGTTGTAACCTTTTTAAATCCCCAAGCATTAATTGATGGAACAATGTTGTTTGGTGGAAATGTATCATCTTTATTAATAAGTGAGAGAAGACTGTTTATATTGGGATCAGCTTCAGCATCTATACTTTGGTTTTTTTCAATTGCAATTATTCTTCCTTTTGTTAAAGGTAAGATTACAGAAAAAACACTAAATATCATCAACAAAGTTTGTGGATTGTATTTGATCTTTAATGCTACATCTTTACTGTATGATTTTATAAAAATTATGATTGCATAAAATAAGGGCTCTTAAAAGAGCCCTTTAGTAATCTGTATCGCTTTTTATAAATCTATATCAATGTAAACAGGTGCATGATCAGAACCTAGGATTTGATCGTCTATCTCACTTTCTAATATTTTATTTTTAATTCTATCTGATACCAACCAGTAATCAAGTCGCCATCCTGTATTTCGCTCTCGAGCCTTGAATCTATAACTCCACCAACTATAACGATCTATTGCATCAGGTTTTAGGAATCTAAAAGAATCAATTAAACCTATTGAAAGCAAATCAGTAAAACCATCTCTTTCTTGTATGGAATAACCGGCTCTTCCTTCATTGCTTTTAGGATTCTTAATATCTATTGGTTGGTGAGCTACATTCAAATCTCCACATACCATCACAGGTTTGGTTTTATCAAGTTCTGCTATGAATTCTTTAAATGTTTTATCCCAATCCATTCTTATATCAATACGAGCTAGTTCTGCTTTGCTATTTGGTGTATAAACGCACAATAAATAATAGTTTTCATATTCGGCTAGAACGGTACGTCCTTCATTGTCTAATTCATGACCAATGCCAAAGGTAACCTTTATTGGTTTTGTTTTCGTGTATAGCGCTGTTCCACTATATCCCCTTCGCTCTGCATAATTAAAATAACTAGAATAACCTTCAGGTTCAAAACTATATTGATTTTCTGCAAGTTTTATCTCTTGCATGCAAAATACATCGGCATCAATTTTGAAAAAGTATTCTTTGAATCCTTTTTTATCTGCGGCTCTTAATCCATTTACGTTCCAAGATACTAGTTTTAATGGTTTGCTCATAATGACTCCTTATTTATAAAATAGAATATTTACAAAAATTTTAAAATAGGGTTGATGGTTCAATAAATAAACCATCAACCCTTAATATTAATGTGAATAAAGATATTTTAAATATCTTTATTAATTACATTAATGGAATATTCAATTTAGTAGCTTCGGTAAGTGTTGTTTGGTCCCAAGTTGATGCTTGTACTTCTGCAATGTGAGCCTTGTTTAGAAGGAACATGCAAAGTCTGCTTTGACCAATACCACCACCGATTGTTTGAGGAAAATCGCCGTTCAATAATCTTTTATGCCAGTATAAATCGGCTCTATCTTCACTATTTGTATTTTTTAATTGTCTATTAAGAGATTCTTTGTTAACACGAATACCCATGGAAGATAATTCTAGAGAATCATCTCTTACTTCATCCCAAACAATGATATCGCCATTTAATCCTTTGTGACCATCTGTTGTTGAAGTTGACCAATCATCATAATCAGGTGCTCTACCACCATGTTTAACGCCATCTGCTAGAGGAGAACCGATACCTATCATGAAGATGGCTCTATATTGCTTTGCAAGTTTCTTCTCTCTTTCTTCTGGAGTTAATTCAGGATATTGTTTTTGTGCATCTTCGGAGTGAATAAATGTAATTTCTTCTGGAAGCATTTTATAAGTTGAAGCGAATGTTTCACCTACTAAGAATTGAGTTCTCTTAATTGCTTCATATACTTTCTTTACAACTTTCTTTAAGTAGTCGAGATTGCGATTTTCATCATCCATAACCAATTCCCAGTCCCATTGGTCTACATAGATTGAGTGAATTGCATCAATATCATCATCAGGTCTAATTGCATTCATGTCTGTATAAAGACCATGACCTGCATCGTAGCCATAATCAGCTAGAACCATTCGTTTCCATTTTGCAAGTGATTGTACGATTTCCATCTCTTTGTTGTTCATATTACCAATTTCAAAACGGACAGGTCTTTCAACACCATTCAAATCATCATTGATACCAGAACCTTTAGGTACGAAAATGGGGCTTGTTACTCTAGAAAGCTTTAATTCTCCTGATAATTCCATTTGGAATGTATCTTTTACATGCTTAATAGCTTTTTCTGTTTGTCTTATGTCTAATACGGGCTTGTACCCTTCAGGAAAGCTTTTGCTCATTGTGACTCCTTTCTTCTTCTGATTTTTCTGAATCTATCCATAATTATGGAGATCAAAAGATATTAAGTTTTTTATTTAACCCTTATTTTACAAAAAAAATTAATATTAGTCTATCAGTTTAACTAAATATGAAATTATAAAATTTTTGAATTGGTTTAATTCTAAAAGTTTTATAAAAAATTTATTAAATAATTCTAGCTAAATTGATGGAATGGTGTTAGTATTGAAAAATCACTGAGAGTTTCCCCCTTATATTACATATGATTTGATCATATTAACTTTCAGTGATTTTATAAAACTTTCAGTAGCAGTACATTTGATTTATTTTTAAAAAGGTGATTAAATATATTTAGCATTTTGTAATAATTCTAACAATATTTTTTTAGAGAAGATAAATCTTTCAAAATAACAATTAGTAGTATCATTTTAATAACATTTAGTAATATACTTATATAAGGCTTATAATTTTTTATACAAGAGTTGTAAATTAATTTAATTATTATAATAATAGTTGAAATACACAAACAGGTGTGATATTAATATATAAAAAGGTTTGGTAAATGATAAAAACTATAGCATTTCACCTACAAAAAGGTGGAGTCGGAAAAACTACTATATCAGGAACATTGGCTTGCCAATCAGCATTAGAGGGAGTTCCAACTTTATTAGTTGATTTGGATCCTCAAGGAAACGCTTCTTCTTGGTTTTTATCTGAAACACCCCAATGGGAACTAGCTGATGTAGTGCAAGGTAAGTGTTTTGTTGATGATGCAATTTTACCAGTAAAAAATATTCCAAATTTGTTTATTCTACCAACCTTTGGTATTGGTGGTACATTAAAGTTGTATTCGGAAACTAAATTAGCAGATGAGCCTTTTGTGATACAAGATTTAATTCAAGAATTCAAAGGAAAATTTGAACATGTAATTTTAGATTTATCCCCTGGACTTGGCCGACTTGAAAAATCTGCATTAATAGCAAGTGATGAGGTTATAACTCCAATGACACCGGAGGCCTTTAGCTTGGATGGACTTGAAATATTTATAGATGAACTTGCAAAGCTAAAAAAGAACTTTAGATCACCAATAATTCATAAAAAAGTAATAATTAACTCATATGATGAAAGAATAAAACAGCATAGAGATATATATAAAGCAGCTAAGAAAGGTAATTTTAGAATCTATCAGATTCCTGTTGATCCCGTTTTTAGAAAATCACAGGAGTTGAAGATTGCCCCTCAAAGTTATAGGGTAAAAGGAAAAGGCTTGAAGGATAGAACCATGAAAGTTTTTGAATTAATGGAAAAAGAGATTTGGAGTTAAAAGTATGGCATTGAAAAAAAATGAGAAAGGAAATGATGATAGGACAACAGAGTTATTTAGCTCTAAGCCTGAAAGGTCAAATATAAAGGAAAAGAAAATTTTAACTACCTTTTCTATTGAACCTTCATTTAAGCTTTCTTTAGAAAAACAGTTTGAAGAGATGGGACTTGGATGGGCTTCTGGATTACGATTTGCACTAAAGTATTTTCAAAAGAACTTTAAATTTAATAATGAAGAAGATAAAGAATAGATTTATTTATTTGAAGAAAGTGGCTCTTGTAAAAAGGAGCTTTTTTTTTGGATAAATAATTCTTAATAACTAAGTTATTATTCCTAATAAGGAATAATATGTTTACTTAAATAATGTGATAATATTATAAAACCTCTTATCATTAAATTAACCATTCAACAAAATTTATTAAATTCTTTATTTTTTAATATTTGATGCTATAATATATAAAAGTTTAAAGGTATAAGTTGGGGAATTAAAATGGAATTAGCATGGTGGAAGAAAGAGGTTGTTTATCAAATTTTTACTAGAAGCTTCATGGATAGCAATCACGATGGAATAGGTGATTTAAATGGAATTACTTCTCGTTTGAACTATGTTAAGGACTTGGGAGTTGGAGCTATAAGTTTATCTCCTTTCTTTAAAACTACATTTATTGATAGTGGTTATGATATTACTGATTTCAAAGATATAGACACTAAGGTAGGCACCTTAGAGGATTTTGACATTTTAGTATCTACCATGCATAAAAAAGGATTGAAACTAATTATAGATCTTCCTGTTGATTTTACATCTATGGAACATCCTTGGTTTGAAGAAAGTTCAAGTAGCAAAGACAATTCAAAAAGTAATTATTATATTTGGTCAGATGAAATTCCAAATAATTGGTTGTCTAGAAATGGTGGTAAAGCTTGGTCCTTCAACAAAAAAAGAGGCCAATACTACATGCACTCTTTTATAAAAGAAGAGCCAGATCTTAACTGGAGATGTGAAGAAGTAGTACAAGAATTTGTAAGCATTATAAGGTTTTGGTATGATAGAGGTGTTGATGGAATAAACTGCAATGCAATCAACATGGTCGTAAAAGACAAAGATTTAAGAGATAATCCAAAATATCCAGGTCTTTTAAAAAGAAATTACTACTCTCAACGCCATATATTTGATCGTAATCGCCCTTACTCTCATAATCGGGCTAAAAGACTTAGAGAGGTCTGCAATGAATATATAAATGAAGAAAAGATCTTGCTTGGTGAGGTAATTGTTGATATGCCTGGAGAGCCTGAATTGGCTGCTTCATATTATGGGGGAAAATATAAGGATGAGATGTGCTTGGTATTTGACTATACCTTCATCAATACAAAGTTTAAACCTGGGATTTGGAGTTCTGCTGCGCAAAGATGGTATAATGCAACTGATACAAGTTGGCCTGCATGGGTAATCTCCAATCAATTTAAGAATAGGCTTCGTACAAGATTTCTTGGTGATATTGCACGCTCTAGGTTGGCAGCAATGTTCAATCTAACCCAACGAGGAACTCCCTTTATTTATTATGGAGATGAACTTGGAATGGAAGATTCTATTGTTAATAAGAATCAAGTCATAGATATTAATGGTAAAAGAGGATTTTGGTCAAAGGGAAGAGATGGAGCAAGGTCGCCAATGCTTTGGACCTTAGAAGAATATGCTGGATTCTCTACTGTAAAACCGTATCTTCCTTTGGCAAATATAGAAGCAAATAGTGTTGAATCACAGCAAAAAAAAGATTGTTCAATGCTTCATTATTATCAAAAGTTTATATTGCTAAGAAAAAAGCATGCAGCGCTATCTTGTGGTGATATTACTTTTGTTGATGTTCATGATGAAAATATTATTTGTTATATAAGAACATCAAAGGAAGAAGCACTTTTGGTTATTTTAAATTTTGCAAATAAAGAACGAAAAATTAAACTTGCAAATATTGGATTACCTCTAACACCAGATAAAGCAATATTTTCTACAAAACCACATTCGATTGAGCCTAAGTTTAAAGAGGATGTAATTTTTCTTAATTCATATGAAGGTGCAATTTATCTCTTGGATTTATAAACGATAAATTTTGTAATTGTATTTATATTTGAACAAAAAAATAGGGTAGCTAGTAAATGCTACCCCTTTTTTATTGGTTAATTATTAATTAGCACCCACAATCATCACAGCCACAGCTTCCATCGTCATCAGAACAACTACAACTATGATCTTTGTCACAGGTGTCATCTAAAGTCTTTTCAGTGTGCTCTGCTTCTGTTTTACCAACCTGAAGTAGGTGAGGTAATTGAGTTGCAAAATCTATATATTCATCCTCCATTGTATCTTTCATTATATTTATATTACAGTCTTTTAAAACGCCGGAAAGATAATTAAAAGATCTTTTACTGTAACAATGAATTGCTTCTGGTTTTCCTTGTTTTGATAGTAAATCAAGAATGATTACTGGATAGACTTGCATTTCGTTTAGCAAGTTGAATTCTAATTGTAAATCAACAATTTCCTTTGTTTTCTTGTTTGTTAATAAGAAAGCATATGGGTATTTAGGTTTTCCTCCTTCTTCTTTTACAAAAGGGGCAGGAAGCAAGTAAATTTCAAAATCATAAATATCACCAACATTCTTTTTTGCTTTTTTAACTTCTTCAACCATTGGAGATGGAATTTCAATTAATGGAAGATCCTCATTCTTTGGTGCAAGTTGGAACCAATCAAAGGGTTCTGCAACAAAAGTTATTTCATTTTCGTTGATTTTTGCAAGTGGTATGTAATCAATCTTATCACTATCTTTTAGCTTTAGTGAATCAAACCAGAGTTGAAAGGAAGAGGTTGCAGAATTTTTTCCAAATTTACTGAAGAAGTTTTTTGCTTTAATTAATGAATCAAGAATGGTAGCAAATAATAATTCTTCGTCGGCCCTGAGATTACGTCTTAGTGTATTCTTCTCTGCAACGGAGAACAAAGGATTGTATGATTGATCTTTTATATCAAAACCTTGGTTTTTAATTTCATTTTCAGTATCTTCTTCCATGTCTACAGGTAAAAATAAACTTAATTCCAAACATTCAAGGCTCATGAAACTTTCAAAGTTTTCAATATCATTTTTATTTTCATCATCGAGTTCGAATAAAGATGTTAAAGTTTTTAGTTCCTGTTCACCTTTTAATACTCTTATAGAAAGAGGAATTTCAGTGTTTGAACAGTATATGAAATATCTAACACCATCTATTTCAATTGCTAAGATATCATTGGAACTTAAAAATTCCCATATTTTTGCTTTTAAAGCCTTATTTGTAACATCGATTAATCTTTTGTTCATTTGTTTCTCCGTAAATTAGTATTTATAATTAGTTATCAATATCCAATTCTTGTTGTCGTGCAAGCCTTGCTTTTAAAGCGGCAAAGCCTCCAGTTATTTCATCCGTGGTAGCCACTTTGTTGGGGTCTTGCTCATCTACCAAGGACTTTGGAAGTTCCGCAATGAAACGTGAGGGAAGACTTAACATTAAATCTTTACCTTTCTGACGTTTTCTGCAGCTACTTATTACAAGTTTCCTTTTTGCCCTTGTTATAGCAACATAGAAAAGTCTGCGCTCTTCATCAATGTTTTTTGGATCTTCTTCTAAACTTCGTTGACTTGGTATTATATGATCTTCAATTCCTACAAGGTAAACAGTATCAAATTCAAGACCCTTTGCTGCATGCATTGTCATTAAATTAACAGCTCCATTGTTGTCTTCTGTGTTTTCCTTACCATGCAATGCAATACGATTTATCCATGATTGCATGTTTTTGTTTTTATTAAAAGGATTTCTCTCCCATTTAGCAAGCATTCCGCATAGTATTTCAATACCTTTTAATTTATAGTTAACAGCTTTTTCTGTATCATTTAATTCAATTAAATAATCTCGATAGTTTATTTCTTTAATAAGTGATTTTAATACTTGGTTTCTTTGTCCCTTGGATTCTTCAAACTTAGTGGTGTAATATTCCATTAGTTCCATAAATCTGACAAGACTCTTCTTGGTGCTTTCTCTCAAACTTGGATCAGTTGATGTTGCCATATAACACAGTGCACTATATAGGGAAAGAGACCTGCTATCAGCAACCTTTCTTATCTTTTCCACGGAAACTCTACCAATTCCTCTTCTAGGTGTGTTAATCACTCTCAAGAAATTAACATCATCTTCTAGGTTTGTCATTAGCTTTAAGTAACTTACTATATCCCTAATTTCTTTTCTTTCAAATAAACTTTGAGTTCCTGTAACACGAGTAGCAATATCTCTTTCCATAAGAGCCGTTTCAAAATTAGGTATAAGCGCATTGGTTCTAGAGAGAATTGCAAAATCACTTAAAGATCTGTTTTCTTTTAGATGTTGATCTATAATTGCCTTTGTAACTGATGCTGCTTCCATTTCCCCTGTTGATGGGTGCATGATATGTATGGTTGATCCTTTAGCTGATTCAGTCCAAAGTTTTTTTTCTTTTCGCTCTTTATTGTTAATAATAAGATTGTTTGCTGCATCCAATATTGTTCTACTTGATCGGTAGTTTCGCTCCAGCATTATTTCAACTCGTTCTGAAAAATCCTTTTCAAACATAACAATATTTTGGAAGTTTGCCCCACGCCAAGAATATATGCTTTGATCATCATCACCCACCACACATAGGTTTCTTGATTTTTTGGCAAGAGTTCTTATCATCTCGTATTGAGAGATTGATGTATCTTGAAATTCATCGACCAGAATATATTGAAAGCGACTTGAAGTCTTTTCAAGAATATCGGGAAACTTTTCAAAGATAACTTGTGGCTTTACGATTAAATCATCGAAGTCCACAGCATTGAATGCTTTTAGATGCTTTTCGTATTCATCGACAATCAATAGGGTGTTCTTTGCAGTTTTTTCTGTAAAGAAAGCTCTTTTTGTTTTGACCTTTGAAATTAGTTCATTCAACTCTCTAACATCAACTGTGTCTAAAGAAAAACCAAGAGTTACCACAATCTGCTTTATCATAGCAATTTTATCTGAAGCGTCATAAATTGTGAAATTATTTTTCCAACCAAGATGCTGTATGTGTTGTTTTAACAAACCAAGCCCAAAGGAGTGGAAGGTGGTTGAGGTCAAACCCTTTTGTTTACTTCCTGTTAACTCAATTATTCTTTCACTCATCTCGGCAGCTGCTTTATTTGTAAATGTTAAAGCCAAAATGTTTTTAGGATTGATTCCCATTTCTATCATGTGGGCAATTCTGTATGTAAGCATTCTTGTTTTACCAGAGCCGGCTCCTGCAATAATAAGAACAGGCCCTTCTATGGTCGATGCTGCTAAATATTGTTCTTTGTTTAATTCTTTCTTTAGATCTATCAATTAATATTTACCATCCCATAGTATAAAAAGTCTTAGGAAATATAACATATATTTAAATATTAAGCTTAAGAAAATAGAAAAATTAAAAATCAATTATGAGGATTTTCTAAAAAACACCCAACAAGATTAAAGTGGTTTTGAATGAGAGAAAACTACAAAAAATATAATGGTATATCTAGCATGAGTTTATAAAAAAACATCTGGAAATGCTTCCAGATGCAATAATTATAAAAATATATTTGAATTACTTTCTGATTTCAATTGCTTCTTTAGGGCAAACTTCATGACAGCAATAACAACTAACACATTTAGCTTCATTTAGTTTAATTTTTTTGTCTACTACCGAAAGAGCTGATGCAGGACAGATATCAACACATTTCATGCATAGAATGCATTTTTTAGGTATAAATGTTGGTTTTACACGATTATCAGATTCGGTTTTTTTATTTTTTACAATTCTTTTAAAGTCTTTAATTATAATATCGTTTGGATTTATGTCTGTATATTCAATTTTGTTTAATTTTTTTGTTTCAGTTAAACGGTTTTTAATACCACATTTGATTATTGGAATATCCAAAGGACTATGACCCATTATGATTGCTTGAGCAATATCAACTGCAAGTAAATCATCACTTGAAATTAAAACACCAATGGTTCTAGGTGTACCATTACCAGGACCTGCTCCTTCCATACCAATAACAGCATCCATCAAGGCAAATTTGGCTTTTGATTGAGTGTGAATACCACAGATCATCTTTGCAAAACTTTTACGTTTTGGATATTTAACATGTTGTGGACTCTTGTGGAATCCTGGAACCAGACCAAATTGATTTTTCAAAGCACCTGTTGTAATCATGAGTTCATGAGTTTTAAATTTAGGGAGAGAAATCAATAAATCGATATCTTTAAGCACACTTGTTAGTGTCATTTTATGTTTTAAAATAGGAAGTTTTACTTTGAAAGACTTTTGTATGAAGCTTACCCATTCAACAGATTCTTCCTCACATATTTGATAAAGACCACTGCTGGTTGGTTTAAAACCAGCTTTATGAAGAGCGGGGGAATCACCTACAATAATACTTTTAGGACCCTTTGATTTAACATATTTTATCATGGCTCGTAATATTTCAGGGTTTGTTGTTATTGCCATTTCAACAGGGCTATCTGATAAAATATTTGGTTTTATTAAAACCTTTTTATCTTTTACATCTGGGAAATTTGATGATTCACAGGCTTTGACCAAAGCCTTATATACTTCGTCTTTTTCATAGGATTCACATTTTACAATACTAACTTTGCTCATTATTACTTGCCTCTTTTTTTATTAAACAGAAATATAAGGGACCATGTCCATTTGCTTTATCTGGTAATATTATTTGTCCATATTTCCTTTTTTCAGCATACTCAGCATCAAAATCAATAAGTGAAAATTTATCTTTTCTCTTTTTGAATAATTTTTCAATGACGTCCTCATCTTCCTGTGGAGTTATTGCACAAGTAGAATATAGAACAAGACCTCCAGGTTTTGCTGCATCAAGTGCTGATGCAAGCATAGCAAATTGTTGAATTGCAAGATGCTTTGGTCTGTTCTTTGTCCACATTTCAAGAGCTGAGGGTGTAGCGAGTACATGACGTTCACTAGAGCAGGGAGCATCAAGAAGAACTTTATCATATACATTCTTTTCAAATATGCCCCATTTAGTGGAATCATGTGCTGTAACTTTAATATTCTCTTTGTATTCATCTTTTAGATGATTCTTAATTACTGTATGTAGTCGTGCTCTACGCTTTGATGAGCGATCATTGCTGACAAGATATCCTGTACCTTTGAGCTTTGATGCAAGAATAAGAGTCTTGCCTCCAGGTGCAGCACACATATCAAGCACTTGATCACCTTCATTAATTGTTAGTATTTCAGCACAAATAATTGAGGCTTCATCCATATAATAAGGATTGACCAATTCTTCTTTTAGTTCAATCGGATTTGATTTAAGAAGAAGGGCTTCTTTTAATGTTGGCCATCTGTCTTTGTAGTAATTACTATAATATTCATCAAACCTTTCCATAGGAGGAAGGAGCTTTTTCTTTGTTTTTGCCATAAAAAAACATTATCATAAAATAAATAAATTTGTAAGTATTATGTTGTTTAATAATGCTCTTCTCAATGGTGACTTAATCACTGAATAGAATCAAAATAAGTGATATGATTAGAAAAAATTATGAGGAGACCACATGGCATATATTACAGCATTTTTAGAAGGACTTTTAAGTTTTATCAGTCCTTGTGTTTTACCTATGATACCTTTGTACATTGGATATCTTGCAGGGGGTACTGTCAGCAAAGATGGTGATAAAGTAAAAGAGAATAACAACTTAATAAAAAATAGCATCTCCTTTGTGTTGGGATTTACTGTATTATTTGTCGCATTGGGAGCGAGTGCAAGTTTTCTTGGAACCTACCTCAATGAGCATTTAGATATAATAAATCGAATCGGTGGTGTTATAGTTATAATTTTTTCTTTAAGTTTTCTTGGAGTAAAGTTTCTACCATTTTTAGAAAATACATATAAATTAAAGACAAAAACTACAGGTCTTGGTATATTTTCTTCTTTCTTATTTGGAATAGTATTTGCAGTTGGATGGTCACCTTGTACAGGTCCCTTCCTTGGTTCGGCATTGATGCTAGCTGCTAATAGCGACACTTTAAATCAAGGAATTTTTACACTATTTAGTTATTCAATGGGTCTTGGTGTACCTTTCTTACTTTCAGCTATTCTCTTAAAACAATTGGAAGGAGCTTTCAATTTTATAAAGAAACACTACAGGGTTGTAACCCTTGTAAGTGGATTATTATTGCTAGTTATGGGTATCTTGATGACACTTGGATATTCACCAGCTCAATTATTCGTATAAGGAAAACATAATGAAAAAATCAACAAAATTAATAATAGAAATCGTGGCAGTGGTTGTTATATTTGCAGTAGCCTCTATTGCATATAATAAATTAAAGGATGAATCTACTCCTACCTCATATGTTCCAACAATAAGTGCTGAGAAATCAGAAACCATTGTAGCCACAAATGCTGCTAAGAAATTAGAAAAAAAGGATTTAGAAGAAAAGGGTGATTCTGTACAAATTGAATCAACCAAGTCTTCAGATCAAACAACTTCAAATAATGACGAGGTTATGAGTGCAACAGTTCAATCTTCTGAGTCTACAGTAGATGAAGAAAGCAATGAGGATGCATCACAATCTGATAGTAATGTTATGCCTGATATTCCTGTAATAATGTATCCTTCCAAAGAAGAATCTACATTTTGGGATGTAATTCCAATGGGAAAACCAGTTGTAATTAACTTATTTGCATCATGGTGCCCACCCTGTAAAGCAGAAATGCCTGACTTCGTAGAGACAAGAGCTACTTATAAAGATGAAGTAACCTTTGTTTTCTTTGATAGTTTAGATGGTTCTCGTGAAACAGAAGAAACCTTAAAAGCATTTGCAGATAAAACTTTTGAAGATGATACCTTAATAGTAATGGATCCTGGATACTTGAACTATCTATTTAATAGCAATAGCATTCCTTTAACAATAATTTTAAATGCTAAAGGTGAGATTGTAAATGGATTTCAAGGGTCAATTAGTAAAGAAACCTTGGTAGGAGAAATTGAGAAATTATTAAATTAATTCTTGATAAACACAAAAGCCTTACAGTATTATTGTAAGGCTTTTTACTGTCTTATACTTGCTACATGATTGTTACTAAAAAACCAATATAGAAACAAGCACTTCCTGCAATGGTAAATAGATGCCAGATCAAATGGCCATGTGGAATTTTCTTAAAACCATAGAAAATGACCCCAATGGTATATGATAAACCTCCTACTATTAAGTACTTTACCAAACCTGGTGGGAAATTTACCAGAAGATCATCCATGAAAAATATTACAAACCAACCCATAGCTATATATAAAATAACATGTAGAGGTTTTAATCTTCCCCAGAAGACAAGAGTAAAAGCAATACCTAGAAAGGCAATGGACCAAATTATCTTAGCAAGCAATATAGCTTTACTTGTTCCAACATACATCATTATGGGAGTATAGGTACCAGCAATTAAGAAATAAATATTGCTATGATCTAATATTCTGCAGAATCTTTTATAATTATTTTTTGGTAGATAATGATAAAAGGTTGAAGCTGTATAGAGTAATATATTTGTTAAAGCAAAAATTATCATACCAATTTTCACGTTATTAGAGGGTATGTTATTTAAATTTATTAGAATATAAATTAGTCCAATAAAACAAAGGACTGCAGGAATAGCATGAGAAATCCAATTCTCTTTTTCTGCTTCTGGGTGAACTAATACTGGAAGGGATATGTTTTTCTCCAGCCATGATTTTTTTCGGGTTTCCATTAAATACCTCGCTTAATACATTTACTTTAAATACAAAAAGAAAAGCATTCAAGACTTTTATTTCATGTTAAATCCTTTATTTTTGACTAGTTATTATCTACTATTTATGGTATTTGCTTAATTTGTAAGTAATTAATGAAATATGGCAAGGATATTATTGGTTTAAAGATCTCTAAAATATGCACCACAAACATTATAAATTACCGTTTTTCTTTAATAAAACCAATAATTTAGATATAAGATTCTCTGAATGTTGCATTTATGATGATACATGATGATGGAATATCTGGCTGTTATAATGCTGTTGAGGTGTTTGCAGATGTCGAAGCAAGGCAAAATTCAACAATTATTATAGAAGGTGAGTTAATAAAATATAGCAACTTGTAAGTCTAAATAAGTGGTGTAGGTAATACTTACTTCCTCTCTAAAACTAACTTAGCAATACAAGAAAAGCCATTGAGTCTATATCTAAGTATCAGCTAGGAGTTTTAATGTTCAAAATTAGATGTTGCATTATTTGATTTATTAAAAAGCCTCACCGATAAAGCTAAGACGATGGTAAATTCTTTAATATAAACAGTGGATGTTTAATTAGAGAACCTTTTGCCAATTTTGCCTCAAGGCGTCTAGAGGTGCTTTCGGTTTCGAAAGAGAAAGGTAGCCAACTATTGTATGTCTTTCTCCTGTGCTTTCATTTATCTATGATGCAGAAAGAATTAAGCAGTTTGCTGAATATGCTTTGGATGTGAATTGCATGGTGCTTTAAACTTTATCATGGCACTTTCTTTAAAAGCTGGTAATAAAAATTATTTATATGAAATTTTAGTGGAATTGAAGGGTTAAATATTTCAAGATATAAAATAGCTACAATTTACTAAACCTTAACCAGGATACATCAAAGAGAACAGTGCAGCTGCTATTATTGTATTGGATGAATTTATAAGAAATTTGAATATAAAAGATGGTATTATCTCTGCTCTAAGAATCAATAATGGATTGCAAATTCAAGGATAAAATAAACCTATAAATTTATCTTGAAAGCATTTTTATTCAGCTGAAATATTAAAGGTAACTGCTGATATATATTTACCAGCAATAAGTGATTTATCTCCACCCCATTGCAGTTTGAAGGAACCAAGTGCTGTATTCTCCAAAACATAATTAGTAGGGGCTAAAATGTCATCTATGAGGTAGCTATGTATGCTTGCTCCATGAGCTAATTGTGAATTATTATTATCATCCTTTGATGTATACAGTACTGATGGGTAGATGCCTGATTCTGTGATTGTACCATTGTCAGTAGTACGAAGGAATTGATCACCAGTAATTTCAAGGGTTATATTTTGATTTTTAGGAATATTCCCAGTTCCTTTGATGTAAAAGTTTTCTGTTGTTTTTAGAGCTACATCGTTTAGGGCTGATGCTGTATAAGTTAATTCTATATTTGTATTGCCATCATTAAGTATTAGGTTTGAATCATTGTTATAAACAATGGAAAGCGTCAAGGGTATTGTTTCGACACTATTTGTAATGTTAACGGTACTAGCTGTAAATGCAGTAGAAATAAATAATATAGTAATAAATAACGCTGTAAAAACTTTTTTCATAGTATCGTCTCCTTATGTTAGTTTTATTAATTTTATTAGTTTTTCCAACTTATGTCAATAATTACATATTAAATGTAAAATGCTTCTAGCAAGTAGTCACTTATGCTATTTTTTAATAGCTTATTGGTTTTCCAATGAAATGCCCTGTATAAGTTAAGAAATTCATATATCATACTTGTAATATTAGGTGATTATTCCCTCCCTGTGAGATATTTATTAAGATATTGAAAAATATTTTGTGATGTTTATTTTATCATTTATGCTTCTAAGTCATAAGCAACAATGTATTGAAATAAAATGAATTTGATTTTAGGTTAGATTTTATAGTTTATTTTTGATTTAACTATTTTTGTAGTTTTAAAGATTGAAAGGTGATGATCTAAAAAATACCAACTTTTAAAAGTTGGTATTAAATAATATTATACTTTAGTTTATTAGTTAGGGTTTACAATGCTCATTCTAACTGTTGAATAATACTCACCGTTTGCTAATTCACTTTGTCCCATCCAGTTAAGTGTGAACTGTGAAGCAACTTGGTTTGTATAAACACCAGCTACCAAAGATGTTTTTTGTGAACCATTAATAAATGCTGAATAACTATCTAATGCAGTTGCTACAGGAACTATAGTAGTTGTGTGGTTGTTTGATGTAAAAGGAGTTGCTTCAACTTCTAGTGTAATTGTTTCTGTTTTATTGGTGTTACCATTAATAATTACTGAAAATATTTTGGTGCTTTGTTCGATTTCTTCATCCAAGCTGTATTCTGAAATAATCTGCAATGTGTTATCTGAGATGTCTGAACTATCATTATAAATGATTGAAGCTGAAATGTGTTGTAATTCAACAGAACTTAAGATGTTGATTGTAGAAGCAAATGATGATGCAATTGTTACTGTTATGATTAAAAATAATGTAATTAACTTTTTCATTGTATTTGCTCCTTTTCTTAAGATAATTATAATGTAACATTGAACGTAACTTATGTCAACACTTTCATGATAAAAAATATTATTATTGTAGAAATAGGTTAAATGCTTAATTTGGGGCTTAAAAAGATGGTTTGATATATTTTTTATTGCGACTTATGCCAAGATAATAGAAACATGGTGATTTTAGTGCCTTTTTGATTCATTTAGGAATAAAAGAAAAAAAATGTTCTTAGTGATGGAGCTTTTGATTGATTAAGAATAATTACGTCAGAGTTCATATATAGAGGCTTGTTAATTTGATGAATTACTTGGAGCTCATATATATTGACGATTGGTGGCTTTTAATAGTTATATACTATGTAGAAGGAAATTATTTATTTTTTAGAAAATGTTGACTGCAATACCTTGAATGAGATTAAACTTTGTTTTCTCAAGTATTGGAGTTTTATTTTTAGAATTTAAAAAAAATAGAAAGTTTTATGAAGTTATAAATTGGAATCGATTTTTAAATATCTTTTACGAGTAAGTTGACCTTGCACCATATTAGGGTGGTATTCATATTTGAATATTAATTATCTCTTCTATAATTTATGGTTATTACTGAAAGATATTTTCCCGATGAGAATTGCTCGCTGCCATTCCATTTTAAAATATATTCCATTAACTCAATGTTATTTGAGTAATCTCCTTTTGTGATTGTAAAGGTGTAAATATATTCTTTATAACCAAAATGAGATGTTACAGGATAGGCTATATAGGGGAAAGTTGAGTAGTGAGAGGTTACTTCCATTTTTGGATATACAGTAGTTTGATTTACAACACTCTCTGACGTAGACTTTATGGTTCTTGTAAAAGGTGTCACTCGATATATTATGCTGACAATAGCATCTTTACCAACTGTTCCTGTGCCAACTATACCAAGATCTGTTACTATTTGAAGTACAGATGGTAATTTAGATAAATCAATACTTTTCTTGGCCGCTCCGCCAAACTCATAGGTGTGCCAAGGTGTTGCTTTAGCTCTAAAAGACATGCCCTTTTCTTCAATCTCTGTATATAGGTTTACAGAATTGCTGTCCAGTACAAGTCCTTTATTGGTTGCATCAAGTGAAAATATAGATGATAAGCTTAAGAATAAAATTGAAAATAGTAATATTGTTTTTTTCATTAATTGTTTTCCTTTAATTAGGTTTGATCAATAATTTTAAATGTAAAATCTGTTTCATATCTGCCAGGAATAAGATTCTTAATACCTATCCAGCCTAAATAGAAATGCTTTACAGCTCTATCTATATATTCGCTTGTATATGTACGTGCAGAAATTCTAAAGCCGCCATCTGAATCTTGACTTACCAGTTTATATTGAATATCGTACACCTTGACGTTTATTCCTGTAGGTGTCCTTACTTCATTGTCTACATAATAGAACTGATCTGTATAGACAACTACATCAAAATACTGGTCTCTCATTATATGGTTTTCTGATAAAGCATTTACCACCAAGATAAAAGAGCCATTCATCAGTTTGTCATCATTATTTCTTAAATCATCTTGATCTATTTGAAAAGAAGAGTTAGAGGTTAGTTTTGCAAATTGATTTTTGTACTGGTTGTATTCATCATCATAATAGTGAGTATATTGTGAAAATATATGATTAGGTAGATATGAAAGATATGCGGTGTACTTAGCATCTTCTTTTTCTACTTTGGAATGTATTGTAAAATCAGTTGCAAAAATATGAGTGCCTATTATTGTTGTTAATAGTATTAATGTTAAAATTTTTTTGTTCATTTTGTTTCCCTGTTTGCCTATTAAATTAATTCAGTATTGTAACTCTTGTTAAGAGTTACAATGTAAAATTAATTAAATTTTACATTAAAAAATATAAATATAAAAATTAGTATAAAAAAAGTGCTATTTTATTATAGAATCATATAATTAATCAAAAAAAATATAACTTATAGCATGAGTAAATGTTTCCTCTTATCTATAATTATTATAGCACAAAAAAAACGACTTAACAGTAAAAGTTAAGTCGTTGGTATTAATAAATATATAATTTAAAGAATTGAGTCTAAGAAGTCTTTTGTCCTTTGATTTTTTGGATGGTCAAAAATCTCATCTGCAGATCCTTCTTCTACAACACTTCCTTCATCCATGAATACAACTTTAGTTGCTGCTGCTCTTGCAAAACCCATTTCATGGGTTACAAGCAACATTGTCATACCACTTTTAGCTAAATCCATCATTACATCCAAAACTTCCTTGATCATTTCAGGATCCAAGGCAGAAGTTGGTTCATCAAATAGCATTATTTTAGGTTCCATTGCAAGTGATCGTGCAATAGCTACACGTTGTTGTTGGCCACCACTGAGTTGATTTGGGAAGGCTTCAGCCTTTTCTTCAAGCCCCACTCTTTTCAATAATTCCATTCCAAGTTTTTTAGCCTCTTTGATACTCATCTTTTTTACTTTGATGGGAGCAAGAGTTATATTGTCCATAACAGATAGGTGAGGGAATAAATTAAATGCTTGGAAAACCATGCCAACTTCTTCTCTTACTTTTCTTATATCAGTTGTTGCAGCTGTGATATTAAGATCATCAACTGTAATTGTACCACCTGTAGGTATTTCCAATTTATTTATACAACGTAAAAGTGTTGATTTGCCAGAACCTGAAGGTCCTATAATAACAACTACATCTTGTGATTTAACTTCAAGATTTGCATCTTTTACTGCGTTGACCAAAGTTCCATCCACTGTTAGGAATGTTTTTTCTAGATTTTCAATTTTAATATTAGGCATTTTTATTTAATCTCTCTTCAAGTTTACCAACCAACCATGATAATACCAATGTAATAACAAGGTAGACCAGAGCTACAATTAACATGGTCTCTAGTGATAAGAATGTTCTTGATATATATTCCTTACCTCTTTTTAAGATATCACTAAGAGCAATAGCTGAAACCAATGAGGAATCCTTTAACATACTGATGAATTCATTACCAATAGCTGGCAATATAACTTTTAAAGTTTGAGGAAGGATAACATATCTGAATGCTTGAGCACGATTTAGTCCTAGTGCAATAGCAGCTTCCATCTGTCCTTTGGGTATAGCTTGAATACCTGCTCTAACAATTTCACCCATGTAAGCACCAAAACAAATTGATAATGCAATGATTGCTGAAAGCATACCATTAAGACTGAAGAATCTACCAAGTGCATAATAGATGAAAATTAATTGAACTAATAGAGGAATACCTCTAATTAATTCAACATAAACACCACTGACCATATTGATCCATTTATGTTTAGATACAGCACCAAGACCGGTAAAGGTACCAATAATAACGGCACCAATAATAGCACCTATTGTTGCCTGGAAGGTAACAGGAGTACCGGTTATTACAATGCTAAATATTTTTCTGTAAGGATCTGGTATAAACACCACCAGAAAAAACAATAGACTTATTGAAAAAATAAAGGTTATTCTCCAACTGTTTAATACTGAGCCATCATTTTTCTTTGGAATTAAAACACCATCAGTCATTTGAATGGTTTGATATTTTTTAACTTCCTCAGCCTTTTTTTTAGCTTTTATTTTAGTTGTGGTGATTTTCCCATAATTATACTCTTTCGAATTCATATTATATTAACTCTTTTTTATTTATATATTTTTACTATGTTATTACATAAATATACAGTGCTTGTCAACGGATTCATGAATAAATATTCATAAAGTAAAACAAAACATGTATATTTGACCAAATATGGTATAAAAACTTGTATATTGAAAAGATTTTAAAAGAGCAGTTAATATTTATTGTATATTCTTTACTTAAGTTTTAATTTATCTTTTTTTATTTTTAAATAATTAATAAAGAAGATAGGAATACCACCAATGATAAAAGCTACAATAGAAAATGTCGCAAGGCTTAGAGGAGCTTGAGGTATTTCAAGTGTAGTTGGACCTTTGCTAATTGCATATATTGCAGCTATTACAAGACCAAGGATTAGAGAGATGGTTGAAGATCGATGATCTTCAAGTGCTTTCTTTACAATTCTAATTGTGGTAATTAGTCCAAAAAGAACTCCAAATCCAAAACAAAATAGAGCTGGAACAGCCGAAAAGTCAAATGAGAAGAAAGCTTTAAGAGCTGTAATTATTGGAAGGTAAAGGCCGAAAATCATCAACAAGGAAGAGCCAGAAATTCCTGGAAGCACCATTGTTGATATTGCAATGTCGCCAGCAATAAATAGAAATAAAGCAAGTTTCAAATTTAAGGATGCAAGAGTTGTTGTGGAACTTGAAGTTGTAGGACTATATATTGTAATTAATAATACAGAAACAAATCCAATTAAAAAGAAAATTAAATTCTTTACAGTACCATAAGGCTTTATATTGAATTTATTCTTTTCCTCTTTCAAAATAGCAGGAATTGAAAATGCAGTGAGTCCTATTAATAAGGAGCACATGAAATAAATATGGTTTGTAAATAAGGTTGTAAGAAGTGATACACTAAGAAAAAGTCCAATTACCCAACCAAATCCAAGTTGAATAATAAAAATAAAAGCTTTAGATCTTTTTTCTTTATTACCGTGTATAAAATCACTTATACTACCAATAAATAAATCATAAAATCCTAGTAAATATGCAATTGTACCACCTGATATACCAGGTATGCTATCTGCAATTGCCATGAAAAAGCCACGAATACTGTTAAGAAGCATAAATTATCCTTTATTAAAAGCCGATTGAATATGTAACAACAAATCCAACGATTAACCCTAGAATTATACCACAAATCACCTGTGAAACAGTATGTCCTAACATTGTTTTTAAATTTGCCTGTGTAAATTGATTATCTTCAAATAATTCTGCAAAGGTTTTGCTCCAATCATTTAAGACACCAGCTTGTTTACCGGCTTCATGTCTGATACCAATTGCATCATAAATAACAACACAGCTAAAAACCATTGCAATTGCAAATTGCGTAGATCCAATTCCTTCAGTAATACCTAGGCTTGTAGTTAAAGCCGTAACTGTGGAGGTGTGACTACTTGGCATGCCTCCAGTGGAGAATGCTTTTTTCATATCAAAGGCATCGCCTGCAATAAGAGAAATCAGTGGTTTTATACCTTGAGCTAACAACCAACCAATAAAGGGTGCGATGAAAGCAGTACTGTTAAATAAATCGTTGTTCATTACTTTAAAATATAACACAATCTAAAAGTATACAAGACTTTTTTTTATAAACGTTTCGTCGATACTAAAAATATATTATATTTTGATATGCAAAATTGAATTGCTACATTATAATGCATTCTAAAGAGGTGTATATGTCATTGGATACTGATAAAACCCAAGCTGTTTTATTGGGTATTACATCATTTTTTTTGCAGCTCGTAATGAGTGGCATTAATCTAGCTTTGGTGTATTATCTTAGAGAAATCTATAGTGTATCAGCTTCCTCCATTGGGATTGCTGTAAGCACTCTTCAAATATCATATGTGTTTTTTTGTTTGCTACTAGCTACAAAGACACCAAATCATAAACCTCGTAATTTAATATTGTTTGGAATAATTGGTATTATTGTAAGTTTTTTGATAATTGTTGTTACCAAGAACTATTTTATTGTCATTCTTTTTATAATCATGTATGGATTTTTTCAGTCCTTTATTTGGCCTTCCATTGAAAGTTGGCTTACAAGAGGAAAGGAAGAGAAATTCTTAAATCGAACGATGGGTGTATTTAATCTATCCTGGAGTGGTGGAACTGCAATCTCCACTATTCTAAGTGGCTTCCTTATTGAAAAATCTGTTACTCTTCCTTTTTATGTTGGTGCAATGATTTTGTTTTTGGTTGCCTTCAATCTATGGTTCATAACAAATAGAGTTCCAGGACTTAGAGCTGCCGATAGTGAGAGAGACTACATTCGAAACAACAATTTTGTAGATCATAGTACTTTCTTGAGATATTATTGCTGGATTGGAGTGTTTGTTGGATATGTGGTGTTGGGTGCAATAAGTAATATCTTTCCTCTCTATGCAAAGGAGCAAATAGGATACACAGAGAGCACTGTTGGAATACTCCTATGGATAAGAGGTATGGTAAGTTGTTTTGTCTTTTTTATTTTAAGTAAAACAACCTTCTGGCATTATAAAAAATTATATATATTTGGCCTACAATTCTTAATAGGACTTAGTTGCTTTATTGCAAAAGATTTTACATCAATTATATCACTTTCATTATTTTTCTTTTCTTTTGGAATTCTTTTTCCTTTTGTATATCTTTCAAGCATGTTTCATGGAGCAAGTGGTTCTATAAATAGAACAAGTCGCATGATAATTCATGAGGTTCTTCTTTCTTTAGGCTGCATGTTTGGTAGCATTTTGGGTGGAATCCTTTATGATCATTATTCTTATTCAAAAATGATGTTAATATTTTTCATATTTATTACTATATGTGTTACAATTGAGGTGTTAATTTCTTTAATTAGGAATAAACAGCATGCTATATTTCAATCTTAAGACAACAAATAAGTAATATAAATTATATTAATTATTTGGTCTTTTTAGATTAATTTTTCATTCGTTTTAATAGCTGTTTTGGATGATAGAAATTGAAAATATCGATAAAGTGGTTATCAATATGTCATAATATTGTTGTTATTTACATATTCTTAGAAAAATGATTGCAAAAATATTTATTACCACTATAATTATTTTATACAAGAAACAAGGAGCCTTAAATTATGGCAAAAACTTTAACCGAAATAATCCTAGATAATCACATTGTAGAAGGTGAGATGGCAAAAGGTGAACCTATTGGAATTAGAATAGATCAAACCTTAACTCAAGATGCTACAGGAACAATGGCATATCTTCAATTTGAAGCAATGGGACTTGATAAAGTTCAAAATGAATTGGCAGTTAGTTATGTTGACCATAATACTGTTCAGGTAGGTTTTGAAAATGCAGATGATCATAAATATTTACAAACTGTTGCAGCAAAAAAGGGTGTAATATTCTCCAGGCCTGGTAATGGTATCTGTCATCAGGTACATCTTGAAAGATTTGGAGAACCTGGTAAAACCTTGCTTGGTTCTGACTCACACACTCCAACAGGTGGTGGTCTTGCAATGATTGCAATTGGTGCAGGTGGACTTGATGTTTCAGTAGCAATGGCTGGTGGTGCTTTTAATATAATAACACCTAAGGTAATTGAAATAAGACTTTTTGGAAAACTACAAGAATGGGTAAGTGCAAAGGATGTAATTCTTACAGTACTCCAGAAGTTCGGAGTTAAAGGAAATGTTAATTGTATATTTGAATATACAGGAGAGGGTGTTAAAACTCTTCAAGTTCCAGAGCGAGCTACAATATGTAACATGGGAGCTGAATGTGGTGTTACAACATCAGTTTTTCCAAGTGATGAAAATACAAAAGCATTCTTAATTGCTCAGGGAAGAGGCGAATGTTACAAACCTCTTTGTGCTGATGAAGATGCACAGTATGATGATTTATTCGAAATTGATCTATCAAAGGTTGAAGTACTTTGTGCTGCACCACATAGCCCTGGAAATGTTGAAACAATAAAATCCTTGGTGGGAAAGAAAGTTGATCAAGTATTAATTGGTTCCTGCACAAACTCCAGCTATGATGACATGAGAAAGGTTGCAAATATTCTTGATGGACATGTTGTATCTCCTAATCTTGAATTGGGTGTTGCACCTGGTAGCCGTGAGGTTCTTTTGATGTTGAGCGAAGATGGATCTCTTGAAAAGCTTGTAAGAGCTGGTGCAAGAATACTTGAAAGTGCATGTGGTTTCTGCATTGGCAATCATCAAAGCCCTGGCTCTGGTGCAGTATCACTTAGAACCAGCAATCGTAACTTTGAGCGAAGATCTGGAACAGTTGATGCAAAGCTATATTTGGTATCTCCAGAGACGGCAGCACTGTCAGCAATTACAGGTGTATTTACAGATCCTCTATCAGATCATGGAATTAAATATCCTGGAACATTCCTAGTTGATAAATTTATCACAGATGATTCAATGCTCATATTCCCTCCTAAAAATGTTGATGATGTTGTAATTGAAAGAGGACCAAATATTGGTGCTCCACCAACCAATGTACCTCTTGCTTTTCATGTAAAAGGTGAAGTAACCATTAAGGTTGGCGATAAGATTACAACAGATCACATAATGCCAGCTGGTGCTAGGTTGAAATATAGATCAAATATTCCTGAATATTCCAAGTATGTATTTGAAGGTGTAGATCCAACCTTCCATGATAGATGCCTTGCAAATAAAAAAGAAGGAAAGGCAAATGTTATAGTTGCCGGTTCCTCCTATGGCCAAGGTTCATCTCGAGAGCATGCTGCAATATGTCCTATGTATTTAGGTGTTAAGGTTGTACTTGCAGTATCGATTGAAAGAATTCACCAAAATAACCTATGTAACTTTGGTATTGTTCCTTTAATCTTCATCAGAGAAGAAGATTATCAATCAATAAACCAGGGTGATGATATTTGCATTGAAGATTTACCAGATCAAATTGAAATGGCTTTCCTTGAAGAAAATCCAGTAATAGTAAGAATTGGTGAAAGAAATATCACGATGAAATGCGAGATCACAGAAGCTCAAAAAGAAATGTTGATTCAAGGTGGACTTCTCAATGTTTTAAAAAACAAGAAGTAACTTTAATCCGTTAGCTTTACATTGAAATAAAAGGCCTTTCCCTAGAAAATTAGGGGAAGGCTTTAATATTATAGGGCATGGGGCTTAAAATTCTTAAGTCATCAAGGTAAGCAATATTAAGAATGGTTACAATGATCGTTATTTGTAAAAGATAAAATATTAATATTGTTACAAAGAGAATAAAAGGTTAAAATCAAAATGAGAGGAAATAATTAAATGATAATAAGAGAATGCAGAATAGATGATATTAAAGAGCTTTCAAATGTAGCTTTGAGTACTGCTATGGCAGGTAAAGATGGAAATAGCTATTTTTATAATAAAGATTTAATTTCACAATATTACTGTGAACCTTATATTAGATTTGATGCTCAATATTGCTTTGCCGTGGAAGAAGATAATGTTTGTTGTGGTTACACAGTTGGAGTAATTGATTCCATAGAATTTTTTAAATGGTTTAATGCTGTTTGGTTGGTAAAACTCAGAGCGCAATATAAAAACTGTAAATCTATCAGCGAAGAAGAAGATAGAATATTAAATTTAATAAAAGAAGATGTTGAACCATCTGATTATTTTGAACAATACCCTGCACATTTACATATAAATCTTCTAGATACAATGCAGGGTAAAAGCATAGGTACGAGGTTAATCTCGACCTTATTGCAAAAATTAGCCGATGATAATATAAAGGGAGTTCATTTGGGGGTCCAAATTGACAACAACAAGGCCATAGGGTTTTATAAACATTTAGGTTTTAAAGTTATTGAAGAAAAACCCTGGGGCTATGTAATGGGAAAAGCTTTATCTATTGGGAAGGCCCAGAATAGCAATTAATGTCGAGTTTCCTTAATCGGTTGGTCAGAGCTGTTCTTCGTAGATCAATGCTCTTTAAGTTTTGAGGATTCCATAATCTTTCTGACATGATAGATAATCGTGGATATGCCATATATTCAAGATTTTTCCCAAATGGAATCTTTTCAGTCCAAATATTCCCCTGTCCTCCAATGACCATGTTGCTTTGTTTTGCATTCATCTCCTTGGTTACAGGGCTATATAAGGAAACATCCTTTATGGTGGTTACCCCTAAATTTCCTGGTTCATCTATGCTGTCATAATTTTTATAATCAAAATAACAACCTTCAGTATTTGGGCACATAATTACCTTGTGGTTCAAAGCACTTGCTTTTATCCCACC
>CAYWGU010000010.1:32598-47707 GCA_964457975.1 uncultured Spirochaetaceae bacterium
TGATTAGCAATAATTTTTCTGACATTGTTAAATCTTTCAGTGCATTTAATACCAGTATTTGAAGTTATCTCCAAATGACCTTTTTTATCTTTAATATAACAAGGTAATGGCATAAGAATTGTAGAAGCTGTGTTATTAATTTTCATTATTTAAAGATATCATAGTAATAATTGATTGTAAAGTACAAAGATTGTATTAAATGAAATCATATACATAACTTGTTATAATGAATGACATTAAAAATAATAAAAATAATTATTGACAACATAATTTTATCATGATAGTCTATTAGTACAAGCAACGAACTAATTAAGGAGCAAGCAATGAGTGTTAATAATAGTAGCTTCCAAAGAAACTGCAATATTTCTTTAATTGCGAATAGAATAAGAAAAAGCACTGGGAACTCCCGAGTGCAAATTGCAGAGGAACTCAGCTTATACAAATCCTCTGTAACAAATATTGTATCTATTCTATTAGAAAATAATATTGTTAAAGAGTCTTCTGGAACCATTAATAATAACGCTCAGGGTAGGAAAGCTAAAATATTAAGATTAAATGCAGCTGTAGGAAATATTGTTGGTATAGAAATTAATTCACAATTTTATAAAATTGTATTTGTGGATTTCGCAGGTGAAACCATATATAAAGATAATGGTGAAGTACCAAAAATTTCATTTGTTGAAATGATTGACTACGTTATGGAAAAGGTTTTAAACATCAGTCGGTTATTATCAAAAACTATATTGGCAATTAATTTTGGAATCGCTGGAATTATTGATTCCAGAAATGGAGTGATTGTATATTTTAATGAACTTGATATACATAACTTTGATATTTTTGAATATGGAATCAAAAATTATGGTATTCCTTTTTATTGCGATAATGATGCAAATTGTTGTTCTTGGTATGAATTGACAACAAAACAAAATGATTCTTTAGGGGACTTTTTAACCATCTATGCAGTTAGACATTTACAAAATAGTGGTGGATATAAAAATCATTATACAGGCATTGGTATTGGCATGAGTCTTGCCATAAATAACTCTGTATATTCAGGAAGAAATTTTAAAAGTGGTGAGTATGTTTCCTCCAGCTGGAATGGGAATATTGATAGCCAATCTGGCATCGATAATGCTATTTTAAAAGATACTCTAGTAAATAAAAACAGCTTTAGAATATGGCTAAAGGATCTTTGTACATCTTTGATACCAATAATATCTGTTTTAGATATTGATAATTTATTTTTACTAGGTGAGGGCTTTGAAGATAAAGAAAAGATTAATACTTTAATTGAAGAAGATTCTCCAATTTTATTAAAATTAGTGGAGAAAGAAAATATTAATTTAAACTTTGAGATTGATAATAGCTACACAGTTGCTACAGGTGCAGCTTTGATGTTTTTACAAAAGCTCTTCAATGTTCCAACACTGACAGAGGTGAAAGATAAAACTTACCATGAATGGGATAGTCTATTTGAAATTATAAAAAAAGGGGAGCGTAAATGAATAAACGAGTAAAAAGCATAAATTATGTTAAAAAGGAAGAAGGGAGAGCTTATTGGCTTTTGGTCTTGCCTGGTTTAATAATCTATTTTAGTATAATGGCTTTTCCAACAATTTTCTCTGTTGTACTCAGCCTAAGTAATTATAAAGGTGGACCTCTGTTTGGTAATCGTACACCTTTCGAGCTTGTTGGTTTCAAATGGTATGCTAATTTATTGAAGGATGAATACTTCTTCATGGCTTTGAATAACAATTTTAAAATTGTATTGGTCTCTGTATTTGGACAAATTCCTTTAGGTTTCTTTTTAGCTTATATACTTCATAGAGGTATGGTAAAGGGTAAGATATTTTTTCAGACAATGATATATTTACCATGTGTTATATCTACCGTAGTAATTGGTATTTTGTGGAAATCGTTCTTTGCTCCTAACGGTGCCTTTCCTGAATTGGTGAAGATCTTTAATCCTGATTATGAAACACAATTATTATCTCATCCAATGGCTCCTGTTCTTTTTGTAATTTTTTGGATGTATACAGGAACCTATTTGATAATATTTTTAGCTAATTTACAGAAAATTGATACTTCAATTTTAGAAGCAGCGAAAATTGACGGAGCTACAGAAATGCAGGTGTTGAAATATATTGTTCTACCAGCATTATCAGGAGTAATTGTAACAACTTGTATTTTAGCAATTAGCGGTTCTCTAAAGAGCTTTGATTTAATATATGTAATGACAAGTGGAGGGCCTGCTAATAGAACCACCGTATTATCGCTGTACATGTTTGATAAAGCTTTTAAGGGAGCACCTAAATATCCCCTAGCTAATGCAATAAGTACAGTAATGGTTATGATTAGCTTTATTTTGATATGGATTACAATGAGAGTAGAAAAGAGATTTGGAGGTAGAACATAATGAGTGAAATTAAAATTAAAACCGATGTGAAAGCCAAAATAGGGTTGATACTGACTTATGTTTTATTGATTGCATTTACCTTTTTGGCAATATATCCGTTGTTGTGGTTGCTAAGTAATTCGTTTAAGACCACCACTGAATTCCAATTAAATAAACTTGGACTTCCTAATAACATTGTATTAATTAATTATGCAGATGCATGGGTAAGAGGTAAGTTTGGAGTTCTTATCATGAACAGCTTTATTTATACTGGTCTTACCACAGTGTTTGTAGTTTTGTTTTCGTTTATGGCTGGTTTTGCATTTGCTAAGATTCCCCATAGAGCAACAAAGTTTTTAAGTGGTTCATTTATCATAGGACTCTTATTAACTCTGCAATCGATCATGGTACCATTATTTTTAATGGTTAACTGGGTAGGACTTTATAATACTCGACTCGGAGTATTGCTACCTTACATAGGAATAGGAATGCCACTTGGAGTATATTTGGGAACTGAATATATAAAAAGTATTCCAGATGCTTTAATAGAATCCGCACGTTTGGATGGAGCAAAATATGGTAGAATTTTCTTCTCTATAATTTTACCCATGGCTAAACCGGCTGCTATTACATTGGCAATATTAACTGTAACGGGAACATGGAATGAATTTATGTTGATTAATATATTAACCAGCAATGATTCCATCAAGAGTTTACCGGTAGGAATACAAGCATTTGCAGGAGCATTGTCATCTGATTATGGTAAGCAATTTGCAGCTCTTGTAATTGGATTAATTCCAATGCTTGCATTCTATATGGTATTTAGAAAGGAAATAACTAAAGGAGTATCAGCGGGAGCTGTTAAAGGTTAGTTAAGAATATAACATCATACGGGAGGCAAAATATGATGAAAAAAATTAGTATGTCATTATTGATATTATCAATTGCAACAATGACTGTTTTTGCAGCAGGAACTCAGGAAAGTAAGGGTGTGGATGATGGAAAGGTTGATCTTCAAGTATTGAATTACATTGATATGTCAGAGCCCAACAGTGCACATGAAGTTGAATTAGTATGGGATAAATTTTCAGCTGAAAATCCTAATATTAATGTTATTAGAGAAGATTTATTTAATGAACCTTTTCACCAGAAAACTGAAGCATATGTAACCTCTGGAAATATACCAGACGTTGTTTATATGTGGCCTAGCGGAAGATCTACTAGTCTTCAAACAACAGGTAGTGTAAAGAATTTAATGCCATTCTTGGAAAAAGACGGTCTTGTTGATAGTTATAACCCTGCAATATTAATTCCACAAGCTGCAGGTTATCTTGCAGAACTTGCTAATGGATTTACTGCAACACATATGTTATATGTTAATAAAACTTTATTAAAAGAAAATGGATTTGCTATTCCAACAACTTTTGAAGAAATGCAGGCAATGGCTGCTCCTTTAAAAGCAAACGGAATTGAATTAATTGCAATGGATAATGAATCAGCCTGGGTTATGCAGAGCTGCTTGTTCTCAATGATTGTAGGTAGATATGGTGGACCAAACTGGTTTGAAGATTTACAAGCTGGTAAAATTGATTTCAATGATGCATGGTTTGTTAATTCTTTAGAACTTGTTAGTGAATTATATGAAACAGGTATGATTAATAGAAACAGTCTAGCTAGTCCTTACGGAGCTGGAAGAGCAAGTTTTGCAACAGGTCAAAGTGCTTTCTACATAGATGGTGACTGGTCAGTTGGAGCTTTCCAAATAGATGCTTCTACAGGTGAGGCTTTAATTGATCGCTCTCATCAAGAATCTGATGTTGAATTAATAATTATGCCTGCTTTGCCTAATGAAAAATATGCTGGAACAAATTCTGGTATAGTTGGTACAGGTTTTGGTATGAGCTCTAGTCTTGAAGCAGGTAGTGCAAAAGAAGCTGCTGCTTGGAAATTAATTAAATATTTACAGGGTGAATATGTTCAAACTTATCGCTTAAAGATTGGTGCTAGTTTCCCATCAAATTTAAATGTTGATGTTAATCAAGTTGTAAAAGATAACAATCTTGAACCTTTAGTTAAAAAGAGAGCAAAATACTATGAACTACCTACAGCAATTACTCCAGTAGTAGATGGTGTTGTAGCTCCTGAAGTAGCTAATGTAATTAATGTTGGTCTACAGGAAATTGGTTTGGGTGATAAAACTCCAACTAAGATTGCTGCTGAAACACAGAAAGCATATGTACAATGGAAATCAGAAAATAACTAATTAATAATTAGAATATGTTTTAAATTGGAGAGTACTGTAAAAAGGTGCTCTCTTTTTTACGAACTGGTTAAATAATTTTTGGGATAATATATTTCTAGCTTTAAATCTAGAAAACAAAAACCAACGACTTATAAAAATACTCAATTGAGGAATTAAATAATTCGTTGGTAAGAAAATGTTATCTTTCTAACTTTTATTATATTTTACAAAAGATACCCTGTCAACATTTATATGTTCTTTTGTGATTTAATGAAATTGTTGATATCATTCTCACTAAAAAGTCCAACTGTACAGCAGTAGTAGTTTCTTGTCCAAAGAGTTGGAATTCGTGATTTGAGTTTTGGAAATTCTTCTCTCATTGCATGGGAGGTATATCCTTTAAGTTGCTGTATTATAAAGTGAGGACTATCTATAGGTTTTGCTCTAACAAGCAAATGAACACAATCGGGAACAATTTCATAGGATACAATATCTAAATCAATCATAGCGGCTTTTTCAAATAATAGCTCCTTTAATCTAAGGGCAACATCATCCACCAAAACATCTCTTTGGTATTTTGGACACCAGAGAAGATGATAGTACAAACTGGTAACAGTTGATTCACTTGATATCCATCTTTTTTTCATATAATTCAATTCCTTTTCAAACATTGTAGCATAATTTTTGAACTCTAAAAATAGAAAAAGCTACTGGTACGATGTACCAATAGCCATTTTAAAGGTTTTTTATGATGTTATCTAGTTGAGCCCTTTAAAAGTTCATCTAAAGTTGAATCATCGAGAGTACTTTGATAGAAAATTTTGTAGAAAGTTGTAGCTTCTTTTCGAATATCAAAATCAAAATATGATGGATATATTAAATTACCCAACCAGTTGATTCCAAGAAGTCTATTCAAGGAAGGGGGAGTATCAACCCAACTGAATGGACCCTCTGGAACAAGATATACATTGCCATTTTTAACGGCTGTAAGTTCACTAAAGGGACTGGTTTCATCAAGGAATTCTTCATAGCCACCATCATGACTGAGAATTATAATATCTGGATTCCATATTAGTAATTGCTCAGGACTTACAATAACATTATTACCTTTGGCTTCTACTACATTATTAAGACCTGCAAGTCGAAGAGTTTGTGTTCTAAATGACCCTTTAGGATATGATACCAAACCATCAGCACCTACGCCAAAATATACACTAACTATATCTTCGTCTTTCAGAGAGGCCGTTGCAGCCTTTGCTCTTTCAATGGTTTTCTCACTATATTGAGCCTTTAGCTCACCTTCTTCTTCAAGGTTAAATAGCTCACCAAGTTTTCTGAAAGTAGTTGCCATATCATCAAGATAGGCTGCAATAAAAACAACAGGGATACCAAGATCATCTTGTAAAGCATCAAGTTCCTTTATCATTTCTTCTTTAGAACCCTTTATCTCACCAACATCAACAATAACCTGTGGATCAGCTACAATCACAGCTTCCTTGTTTAGGTTTGCCTTTGCACCATAGAAGGCACCAAATACAGGTCTGTCCAATACATCTTTATCAAAGTATTTGTAAAGGTTTTCTGTTGGGCGAGTTCCCCAACCAACCATTCTTTGAGGAGCCATTGAATAAACTGCAATCTGAGCCATGTTACCAGAAGGTGCAACTCTATCTATCTCTTTAGGTAATGTCGATGTTCTTCCAAGGCTATCTACGAATACCCTTGTATTTTGCACTTCGTTTTGAGTTGCGTTTTCCCTAGCACCTTGTGCTGTAACACTTACCATAGCAATTGCTAATAGTAATAAAGCTATTTTAAGCTTCTTCATTTTATATCTCCTCATATATCTTATTTTATAATGGTGAAAATAGATATTTGCTTTGTATTTCTAAAAAGATAATAATTATCTTTCTTAATAACCCGTTTTTTTAATTGCCTTTTTTCTTCTTGGGACTTTGATCCATAATAGGTATTGATGAAACCATCTATATCTTCCAATAGCAAAGGTTGACTGAAATCAATTTCATGTCTTTCTAGGTAATAGTTAAGCCTTTTATAATTGAGATAGTTTATAAAATCTTTATTTGATCCATGACCTTCATTTCTTATATAGATTATTTTTTTATTGCACAACTTTGAAAGCCTTTGATAATTATCTTTTGTGTCCATTCTTGAAAAGAAGGAAAGAAGTAAATAATCACACGTTTCATGGTTTGTCTGCTCATATTCTTCATAGGTTGTATTTAGTATTTCAAAATTAGGTTTCTTGTTTTTTATTAAAAATTCATATGCATCTTTGTTGGGTTCAATTAGGGTGATCTTTTTACAATAGTTGCTTAATTCGTAATCAAGACAACCAAGACCTGCACCAATATCAAGTATGGTGCTATCCTTATCTATCTTTTTGGAAATAAATTTAGCAAGATTTTTATGAAAAGAGCTGTAGGTAGAGGATGCAATGAACCAATCTATATTTTGTTTGTTCCAGGAAAACATATATTAAATTAACTCCTTATTTTCAAAAGAGGGAAAGCATATTGTCCTTCCACCACTTTCTATCAATTCAATTGGAATGTCATAAATTTTCTTTAGATTTTCAGCACTCATTACCTCAGAGGTCTTGCCCTGTGCCAATATTTTATTATCATTTAAAAACATTACCTTATCACTGAACCACAGAGCTTGCTCTGGATTGTGAGTTGATAATATGATGGAATAACCGCTATCTTTTAACTTCGATATTGTTTGCATTACCTTAAATTGATTTCCATAATCAAGGTTGGCTGTTGGTTCATCCAGAATAAGAATATGAGATCCTTGAGCATAGGCTCTAGCAAGTATTACAAGTTGCCTTTCACCTCCACTTATTGAGGATGTTAATTTATGTGATAGATGCTCGATTTCAAATCTTTTTAAAGCATCTTGTGCAATTCTTTTTTCTCTTTTTTTAGGAGATCCAAGGGAATCTATTCTACAGGTGGTTCCCATAAGAACTGTATCAAATACAGAGTAGGAGAAGGCATTGGAAGAATACTGAGGAATGTAAGCAATTTCTCTTGCAAGTTCCTTTCTGCTGTATTCTTCTAGTTTTTTATCCCCTATTAATATCTCACCTGATTGTTTTTTAAGAAAACCAAGGAGAAGTTTAAAGAGAGTTGATTTACCAGCACCGTTTTGTCCTAAGACACACAAGAACTCACCAGATTCCAAATTGAAGGAAATATCATCGAGAACCTTCTGCTCTTTATATGCAAAGCTTAAGTTATTTACACTAATACTCATTATTTTCTGCCCTCCCTAATCATCAGATAGAGAAAGAATGGTGCACCAATGAAACTTGTTAAAATTCCAATTGGAATTTCACCTGTCGTAATTGTTCTAGATAATGTATCAACTATCATCAAGAAACTTGATCCCATTAAGAGTGATACAGGGATGGAATATCTGTAATCACATCCAATTATCATCCTTGTAAAGTGGGGTATAACAAGTCCCACCCAACCTATATTTCCCGAAATAGCAACACATGCTGAGGTCATCAAGGTAGAAGCAAATATAACTATTTTTCGAAGTAGAATTGTATTGATTCCAAGACTCATTGCTTCATCTTCATCAAGAGTTAATAAGTTCAACTTCCACTTCAACATTATTATAGGAATAAGACCTATTGTAATTGGAAAAATGATAAATTTAATATCTGACATCCTTACAGAAGAAAGAGATCCCATAAGCCAATATGTGATTGCAGGTAATGTATCATCAGTATCTGCCACCAATTTAACAAAGGATGTACCTGAGGTGAAAATACTACTTATCATAATACCACCAAGAATCAAACCAAGAGTTTTTTGATTCATTAACTTTCCACCTATAAAGGTAACCATTATAACAGCAACAATACCAAAGGTAAAACTTAATGCATTGATGCTTAGATAGGATAGTCCTAAAAGAATACCCAAAGCAGCACCAAAGCCTGCTCCAGAGCTTGTTCCAAGGACAGCAGGTGATACCATGGGGTTCTTAAACATTCCTTGATAGCATAGTCCTGAAATACTTAATGCAGCACCTATTATTGCTGATGCTAAGATCCTAGGCATTCTAATTTTAAATATTACGTTTTCAACAGTACTTGGCCAGGTAGGAGCAATAGGAAATATTTTAGATAGCAGAACCTTTATTAAAGTTAGAGGACTTATGGGGTAGCGACCTACAAAGAAAGAGAGAAAGAATACTACAACAAATAATATTCCAAATCCCAAAATAATGGTTATAGGGTGAGTTGGTTCATTGCGAAAGCTAGTCGTTTTATTGCTCATCATTAACCTCTGCTACATTTGATAAATAGTGGTTAAATCTTTCTTTTGAATATTCTTTAACATCACCTTCGTACTGTCTAAAGCTTGTAAGTAGTTTCTTTCCATAGGGTGTTAGCTCAGTAAGGCCTCCACTATTTCCACCTTTTTGCGTTGTTACAGCATCAAAATCTGTAGCAGCCTTGATCTTCTGAATTATCTTCCAACCCTTTGAATAGGACATTCCCATTTTCTTGCAGGCAAGACTTACACTTTGCTTTTGCTCTATTGCTTCAAGAAGATCCGCAACACCTGGTCCAAAGTAAGGAATGCTAGTAATGAATCTAACCTTTATATCTTCTTTAATCTTATTTTCTATATTGGTTTTTGGTAATGGTATTTTTATATTTTCATTCAAAGTAGGAAATCCTTTTAAAAGTATTTAGGTAATTTTGTTAAACCTCGATTGTTTTTATAAAACAAGTCGAGATGATAATAGCATATGTTTTTAAAAACATAAAGGAGTTTTAAGCGAAAAATGCGATTACTTTTAAATATATATAATGGAAAGATTGATATTATAATGATTTTTTTACGAAAAGAAGCTATTTGAAAGGGAACTTACATAAATCGATTAAATACAAAATTATAAAAAATACTTGACAGATTCTATTAAGGTGGTATCCTATAGAAGCAATATACATACGAGTGTATAACTTTTTTTAGATATTTATACATTCGTGTGTATATAGAACAAAATAAAAAGGTTATACAGTCAAATGTATACAAAAATCATAGAAAAGGAGTAAGTTTTATGAAAAAATTATTAGCAGTTGCACTTGCAGCATCAATGTTTATCATGCCTGTTTTTGCAGGTGGTAGCAAAGAAGCACCAGCAAAAGAGGGTGGAAAAGTAACAATTAAAGTTGCAAACTATGCATTACTTGAATCTGGTTATGAGGATTTCTGGAAGGGAGTTAAAATTGGTTTTGAAGCAGAAAATCCTAATGTTGAAATTGAATGGATAACAGCACCTTATGGTGAAATTTCCAACCAAGTAATAAACATGGCTGGCGGCGGTGATAAAGTCGATTGTATCTTTGGTGAAATAGGTTGGGTTCCTGGATTAGAAGATGCAGGTTTGGCAGCTCCCGTAGCAGACATTTTACCAGCAGAGTTTCTAGCTGACTTTTACCCTGATGTTATGAGTGCTTTTGAAATTAATGGTAAACCTTATGGTGTGCCACTATATATCTCGCCTTATGTATTGTATTACAACAAGGCTTTATTTGAAGAGGCAGGTCTTGATCCAAATACACCTCCAACAACCTATGATGAAATGCTTGTAGCTGCAAAAGCTCTATCAAAACTAAAAGATAATAATGGTAACTCTGTTTTTGCTTTTGGCCAAACAACTGCATCAGTTCCAGTATCTGGTAGTAGTATTCAAGCTATGATCTTTAACTTTGGTGGTCATACTTTAGCAAGCGATGGTACTCTAGATATTGATAATCAAGGATTTAGAGATGCAATTTCAATGTTGCAGACATTAAATGA
This sequence comes from uncultured Spirochaetaceae bacterium, assembly GCA_964457975.1. GTDB lineage: Bacteria > Spirochaetota > Spirochaetia > Sphaerochaetales > Sphaerochaetaceae > Pleomorphochaeta. The sequence continues at coordinate 43,085 of CAYWGU010000010.1, forward strand.
GTACAAATATAATCCACAGAATGCTAAGTTAAAAGATTTACGTAACTTATTTGCACTAGGTCAACTTGCAATGTATTATGATCAATCTTGGGGTTTCAATGGTATAAAATCCATTAATCCAGAAGCTAAAAACTTTACAGCTAGTGCTGCTCCATTGAAGGGCGGAAATGGTAATGGTCAATCAGCTTTGGAAGCACATTGTTTTATCTTAGTTGATAATGGTGCAGCTCGTCGTGATGCAACAAGTAAATTTGTTCAATATGTAATCAGTGAAAATGGTTTATCAGATTATCTTGCAAACTTAACTCCTGCATATCCTGCAAGAAAAAGTATGTCTAGCATTGAAGGTGTTGTAAACAATCCTGTATTAAAGGGTGCATCAGGTTCAGTTGGAAATGTAACAGCTCCTACAGCAATACCTCAATTAAATGAAGTAAATCTTGAATTATGTTCATTAGCTCAAGCTGTAACTGTTGGTAATGAGAATGTTGATTCTGCAATTGCAGACTTTAAGAAAGTTACAACTGTAAAATTAAGCGATTAATATAAATTGTTTTAGATTTTAAAACCCAAAGCAATTAGCTTTGGGTTTTACATTAAAGGGGGGATAAAGTGAAAAAAGGTTCACAAAGACTATCAGATAATGGTTATTCTTTTGTACTTACCATACCTGCTATAATACTTACTGTTTCTTTCATAGTGGTTCCAATTATACAATCAATTATAATGAGCTTTGAAAAATATGGTGTTAAAAATATTATTAGTGGAAAACCGGGTACTTGGAATAACTTAAGAAATTATACAAAATTATTTGAAACAGGCCAACTTCCAGAAGCAGCTTGGCACACAATTGTATTTGTAATAGCTGTTGTACTATTTCAATTGATTTTAGGAATGGCCTTGGCTCTTGTATTAAATCGGGATTTTGTAGGATCAAGACTTGTAAGATCTATAATGATGACACCTTGGGTTGTTCCCACGGTTATTTCCGGATTGATTTGGATGTGGCTTTTTCAACCTCAATATGGTTTTGTAAAATATTTTATAAGTTTCATAACTGGAGGAAGAGTTGCAGATCTTGCAATATTAAACAATCCAAGTACAGCCCTTGGAGGAATAGCAGTAGCAGCACTGTGGAAGCAAATTCCATTGATGACCTTATTGCTGCTTGCAGGACTTCAAAATGTTCCATCAGATATAATAGAGGCTGCAACAATTGATGGTGCAGGACCTATAAGACGATTCTTTAGCATGACAATTCCTTATATGTCTCCTGTTATTAAAATTGCAGTATCTATGGGAATAATTGAAAACTTCAAGCAGTTCCCATTATTCTGGACAATGACTGGTGGTGGTCCAAATGGCTCTACAACAAACTTTGCAATATTAAGTTATAGAGAAGCATTTGTATCGATGAACTTAGGTTCTGGGGCAGCAGTTACGACAATTTGGATGATCATGATGATTATTGTAGTTGGTACTTATCAGAAAGCATTTTCAGTACAAGATATGAGCTAGGGGAATAATATGAATAAAAAAGGGCCAAAAATTTTACGTGCAGTTATAATGTTAATCATACTATTATTTCTGCTTTTTCCAATCTACTGGATGCTAATTACAGCATTTAAAACAAACATGGAAGCATATTTATATCCACCATCAATGTTCCCAAAGAATGCTGTATTGGATGGGTTTAAGAATTTGATTTATGAGAACAATGAGTTCTTCATATATTACTGGAATAACTTCTTTGTATCGTTTGTATCTGCAGCAATCACCTGTGTTATTGCAATCTTTGCAGGTTATTCTATTGCAAGGTTTCATACAAAGTGGAATAAGATATTTATTGCAATACTTTTATCATCACAGATGTTCCCTATTGTATCAAGAATGATTAGCTTGTATTCAATGATGAGCAAGGCAGGAATTATTGATACACAATATGGTTTGATCCTTGCAATAGTTGCAGCACAGATCCCATTCTGTTGTCTTCTTCTATCATCATTCTTTGCAAATATTCCTAGAGAAATTGAAGAAGCTGCTTTTGTTGATGGAGCATCTCGTAATACAATTTTAATTAAATTGATTACACCATTGGTAACCCCTGGTATCCTGGCAGTTGGCATTTATGCCTTCTTGATGACTTGGGATGATTACCTACACGCTGCAACTTTAATTCAAACAGATGGTCTTAGAACACTATCAGTTGGAATTACCTTAAGATACCTTGGAGAACTTTCATATGATTGGTCTCTTATCAACTGTATTTCAGTTGTGGGTACAATCCCTATGGTTCTTGTATTCTTCTTTTTCCAGAAGTATATGGTAAAGGGACTTGTAGCTGGTGCTGTTAAGGGCTAATGAGAAACTTATATTTTATTTGGAGATAAAGATATGAAAAAGAAACGACAAGTAGTATTTATTATGACAGACACCACAAGGTGGGATATGGTTGGATGTTATGGAAATAAAGACATGAAAACACCCAATATCGATAACCTTGCAAAAGAGGGTGTTAGATATAATAAAGCATATTCAACTCAACCTGTATGTGGACCAGCACGTAGTGCAATATTTACAGGGTTGTATCCTCACTCATGCGGTGGAATAACAAATACTGTTCCACTAACAGCTGGAATAAAGACAATTGGTGAGTATTTACAACCAAATGGAATTGAATCAGCTTTTATTGGTAAGTGGCATCTTGATGGTGGAGATTACTTTGGAAATGGAATATGTCCAGAGGGATATGATAAAGACTATTGGTATGATATGAGATGCTATGTAAATGAGTTGTCTGAAGAGGATAGACTAAAAAGCAGAACTGAAAGCATATCATTGGAGGGTGATGGTGTTAAAGAGGAGTTTACTTTTGGACACAGAGTATCAAATAGGGCATTAGATTATATAGAAAAACACAAAGATGATGATATGTTTTTGTGCGTTAGCTATGATGAACCACATCAACCTTATGTATGTCCTGAACCCTATGCATCAATGTATGAAGGCTATGAGTTTCCAAAAACTCCTAACTATTATGATAATCTTGAAGACAAACCTTTGCTACAAAGACTTTGGGCAGGTGAGCGACTATCACAAGATAAAGATGATTTACATATTAAGCCACAGCTATTCTTTGGTTGCAATAGCTTTGCTGATTATGAAATTGGTCGCGTTCTTGATAAAGTTAAAAAAGATATGCCTGATGCAATGGTTATATTTACCTCCGATCATGGTGAGGCTCTAGGTGCTCATTCATTGAACCTTAAAGGTCCATCTATATATGAAGAAATCTCACATATACCAATGATCATTAAAGGTGGTGCTTATATAAATTCCCCAGAAGGTGAAGTATATGATCATGTAACAACACATGTTGATTTGGTACCAACTCTTCTTGATTATTACAGTGTACATCAACCTCCAGTACTTCCTGGTGTTAGCATGAGACCCATCATTGAAGAACCTCAGAGTAAACCTTTGCATACTGAAATTTTCAGTGAATTCCACAGATATGAAATAGATCATGATGGATTTGGTGGTATTCAATTTATGAGAGCTGCAATTGCAGATAATAGTAAAATGGCCATTCATCTTCTTGATGAAACTGATGAGTTGTATGACACCAAGAAGGATCCTTATGAGATGAAGAATCTTATAAATGATCCAGAATATAAAGAAGTTAGAAATTACCTTCATCAAAGCATCATTGATTGGATGAATGATACACGTGATCCTTATAGAGGATATCAGTGGAAATGCAGACCTTGGAACAAAGGTGAAGTTGAACCTAACTGGGAATGTGATGGATATACACGACAAAGACCAAGTGATGTAGATGAGCTAAAACAACTTGATTATGATACTGGACTAGAAATTACAGAAAATGTAAGATTGAAGGTAAAATCAAAGAAAGAAGCTGGAACCATATGATAAAGCCCATAAGAAGAGTAACAAGAGCCGATGTAGCTAAAAAAGCAGGGGTTACCCCCACCATTGTCTCTTATGTAGTCAACAACAATAGATATGTAGATGCAACCAAAAGAGAGAATGTAAAGCTTGCCATGAAAGAACTTGGATATCGTCCAAACTCAATGGCAAGAGCTCTAAAAGGTAAGCACAGTCATTTAATTCTATTCATTGTTGATGATCTTCTTAGTGAGCACTTTGGAAAAATACAAAAGCAAATGGATGCATGGGCAAATGAAAATGATTATTTCATCTGTCTGTGTGAAAGTAGAAATGATGATGATTTCATCAATCATATTTTTCAAAGTTACTTTGATGGAGTTATCATTGGATCTTCTACCTTTAAGCATGAATACATTCAAAAGGTCATTGATACAAACATACCTGTTGTATTGCTTGAAATGCGCAAATACAATGATCTTACAGGTGATTTTGCTCTCATTAACTCAGGCCTTTATGAAGGATCTCGTGCGTGCTGCAAAGCCTTTCTTGAAAAGAAAAGAAAAAGCCTGGTCTACATTGATTCCTTTACAGAGAACATCGAAAAAGATCACACCCGTGATGATTTTAGATATGAAGGTTTTGTGGATGAATTAAAGGCTAATGGAAAATACAATGAGGACAACTTTAGATTGATATCACATTGTACGAATG
>CAYWGU010000011.1:0-47032 GCA_964457975.1 uncultured Spirochaetaceae bacterium
AATATGAGCCAATTCTTACTTTCTGAGCTTGTTGCACTTCGATTGTACATTCAAGCTCTTAATATTTTTATGGTGATTTTTGTATCTGCTAATTTGTTTGCATTCCAATTTTCGCCTTTAACTCAAGAATTCGATGCATCAGGTGCGGGTAGTGCAAAGACTTATACTATCGTAAATGACAGTGATGAACCAATTGCAATACAAATTTCAGCTTTAACACGTAGTCAAGATTCTAAAAATGGTGATGAAATCAATACACCAGCTGACAATTACTTTACTATTGTTCATCCAAAAACAATTGTTCAACCACAAAGTTCAGAAATTGTTAGAGTTTTATATAAAGGCCCTAAAACTGTGTCTTCTGAATTAGCTTTTAGAATTAGAGCAGAACAATTACCTTATTCTCAAGGTAGAAATACAGATAACAATAGCATGTTTAACTTTTTGTATGTATACACAACAAGTGCATATGTAAAGCCTGCTAATGTTGTTCAAAATGTTCTAGTTAGAAAGGTAGCACCTTCAACATCAATCCAGCAGATTGAAGACAATGCCGGTAATACAGTTGAACAACAAGTTGAAACTATGGCAGTTACTTTATCTAATATGGGAACAGTACATCAGTCATTAACTGATGTTACTTTGATTGTTTCAGATAGCACAGGTAAAACAGTAAAATTACAAGGTAGTGAACAATTATCAGGTTTACTAGCAACTAATATTTTAGCAAAAAAGACTATAACAAAGCAGATTCCTTGGCCTTCCAAATTATCAAGAAAAGACGGAGTTAAATATAGATATTCATTTCAAATAAATGATTAAGATCTAAAACTAGGAGTACGATTTGGGAAGTAAGTCTCATACTGGAAAAAGGAAAGTAAGGTTTGTAACTTTTTTAATTCTGTTAATAGTTACAATCCTTATTTTTTTACTTCAGCAAGCATTTTTTACACAAAGGGATGTTATTACTGGAGAACTAAATCCAATTCAAAATAAACAAAGTTTAACAGATGGCGATAATGTTAATGTTACAGTTCAGCGTTATTATTCCCTTTTACCTCTTCTAGGAGATGATGATAAAAAAGTTGAATATGATTATCAATTCAATGAGTCAAATAAAGCTCAAAAGAATTGGACCCCTGAAGAAAATGTAATAGATGAAGTTATCGAAAAAGAAAAGAATTTATTTGAGACTGAAACACCTATTGAAAGACTCCTTGAAGAAGCTCCAAAAGAGTTATTAGAAGAACCCCTAGAAGAAGAACCCCTAGAAGAAGTTGCAAGCTTGTTTGATGATTCTGGTTGGGATGATTGGGGTGATGTTGCTGAATTATTACCCCCTACTTTATTCGACCCCATGGTTCAAACTCAGGAAGAATATGATATGTTCAATCCTGTAGAAGGCGCTGTAACCAATTATGATGATGATTTCTTTTCTGATTTCTATATAGCTGGTGACGATGATACTACTTTATTTCCTGATGGTTTCTATTATTTAAAATTAATTGTAAATGAAGAACAACTTGGAGAGATTGAGGTAGAATTCAAAGACAGTAGTTATTATTTAAATGGACAGGAACTTTATGACTTAGTTTATAATAGATTAAGTGATGTTGCCATTGATCGAATTTTTGGTGATGTTGATGTGTATATTTCAATTGATGAATTAATTGGAAAGGGCGTTGAGGCAAGCATTGATGTAAATGCTTTTACCGTTTCTTTAACTTTTTCTTTAGAAGATATGCCATTAATTATAATACCTGTTTCCGATGTCGATAAAAAAGCAAAAATTTTAAAGAATAATCAATATGGAATAAATGATGCTGAATTAATTGATCCGGAATTCGTATCAGTAGTTTCCGCTGTAAATCTATATAGTAACTATTCTTATGGATCAAAATATAAAACAATTAATTCCTTGACCGTGAATATGTATATGAACAACTCTGTATCTGTTGGTGCGATTGAGTTTAACTTTGCAACCAGCTTAGCTTATACTTTTGGAGATATCGAAAACCCTTTATCCTTCGATTTTGGTAGTTGGAGTGGTTCAACTTCTTATTATGATAGCAATCTTAAGTTAACATTTGGTCAAGTTGGTGGTTCACTGATTTCTGAAGGAATACCAATTGGATTCACTCTTGAAAAGACCTATTCCTATGGCAAAGAAACAGCCTTGCCTCATCAATTTACAAGACAATTTGTAATAGATGATATTGCCACCATTAATATTTATTTAAATGATGAAATAATTTTATTTCGAAGAGTAAAACAAGGTGAATATAAATTTATAGATTTTTCATTCCAAGATGGTGCTAACTTTGTAATCTTTGATATAAATTATGAAGATGATAAATATGAAGATATAATTGAAAAACATGAAATTGCATACGATGCAAGTTTGCTTGCTAGAGGTGATTACCTTTATGGACTAAGTGGTGCAATTCATAAAACAATAATTGACGATACAGCAATCTCCCTATTAGCCCTACCTTATTTTGATGGATCTTGGTATGAATACAATCTTTCAGAATTTGAAATGAAATATTGGATAAATATGGGTTTAACTGATGAATTTACAATGAAAACCTCTCTGGCAATGGCACCTGATGTAATGCTCATATCTTTTGAAGGATTGCTTGCTACTCTTCATGGTTCATATAATGGAACACTAAATATAGGCCTTAAAAATGGGGTTACACCTTCTTTGGATTTATCGCTATCTCATACATATGATACTGCTGTTGGTCCAATAAGTGCGAGCTTATCATTAACTGCACCAGAGTTTTCTAGACCTTCTTATGTACGATCATCAGATGGATCTATTGGATTGAGTCTTGGTTACACCTTTAATATTTGGGAATTGCCACCACTGAGTACTTCCTTAAATATGACAGCTACAAATAGTGGATTTACTACATCTTCCTCGCTTGGCATAAGTTATTCTCCAGCTCCAGGACTTTCAATATCAACATCATTATCTGCTTCAACAAGTACTAAGGATACTACATTTTCCTTCTCGGTTGGTTTGAATTATTCGTTATTGTCTAATTTAACAGCATCAACTTCGTTTAGTGGTGAAGGTGATAGTAGTATAAGTGCAAGCTATAAACCTGGAATTAATGATTCATTGCAGTTCTCGATTTCAAATATCCAATTTAAAGAAGAAGCTTTCCCAACATATAGTTCTACATGGGCACATACTGGTGAGATAAGTACTTTATCCATTAGACAGACAATTTCTGATAACTTTACTAATTTTAATACAAATGCAAGTATATCAACTACCTTGTATTATGCTGGTGGGTTATTCGGAATCGATGGTAAGACCTCAAGCAACTTCTTATTATTACGAGCTAGTGGAAAACTTGCAGGAAGCTCTCTTTCAATTAGTAAGACCAATAATTCTTCACCAACCTTACTTGATTCTATTTTAGGAACATCTGTTTATACTGATTTGACACCAAATACAAAGAATAATATTATTGTATACGGAGAGACCAATTCAATATTTAGTAGTGGTGGAACATTCAGCTTTGAACTGAACACAAATTCTCGTACTGGTTTTACAAAAAGGTTGGCTATTCCACTATCATATACAATATCTGGTTTATTGTATGATGTAGATGGATTCCCATATTCTCAATATTCCTCTCCGGTTTACTCACGAGAGATTGATGATAATGGTGATTATTATCTTCAAATAAGTGAAAACCAGTATTTGTTCACTGATGCTAATGGTCGTTATATCTTAAATGATGTATTACCTGGATTTTATGTATTTGATTTACAGGTTGGAAAGAAATGGTATGCAATTAGCTTCCAAATTCCGTTAAAGGATGAAAATGAAGGCAAGGTATTGGAGCTAGAAGACTATCAAGTTGAAGATATTGAGCAAGAATTACTTGGTTGGGATCTTCCTATTGAAACAGAAAAGACTGATAAAAAGGCAGAAGATTATTTAGTAGATACTTTTGGTAATGAAATCGTTACACAATATGCTAAGTTTGAATTTATTGAAATTGGTGATGTTGTCGACGAATTAACATTTGCGGAAAATACAAATCAAGAATTTGCACCAACTGGATTTGAAGAATCCATAAGTACTGATGATGAATTTGTAGAATCTTCTGTTGATCCATTTGCTGATACTGCTTCTAGTTGGGTTGATGAAGGTGATACTTGGTAATTTTGTTAAAATAAATTAAGTGTTATCATTGCAATTAGGTTTTATTTTGTTTTTTCGAAATGAAACTAAATATTTTTTAGCTATAATTATGCTGCTAAAAACTCATTTGATATTGTTTATTCGTATCAATTAAAGCTATCAATTTGAAAGATAATTATGTAATTTTTTGCAGATTAAATGCATTGTTTTAGGAATGTTATTCATCACATAGTTATTTTAATATTTATTAAATATTAGGTTAATTATCAATCAATAGGCTTCAGTGTAAAGTGATCTTTATTTAGCAATGGTTTAATCTTCATAAAAGGCATATTGAAGTTGATTTAGTTTAATTTAATGTTGTTAATGGGGTAATATTATAGATTTAATATTAGTAGAGATAAAGGTTGGTGATTGACAAATTATATTGGTGTCAACATCGGTTTAAGTACAACCTTGTTAAGCTAGATATTGTCAAACTAGTTTAATATTAACCTTTGTAGTTAAGTTTGTTTTTGGAATTCAAAGAAGTTGTTATTTAGCTATGTGTTGATAAATAAGAGATTGAGCTAATTAATATCTAAATATTTAGTTTTAAAATTGATTTATTCAAAAAATATCAGGAAATAATTAAATTAGTGAGTTGATAATTGAAGTATTAAAATATAACATATAGATTATATTAAAAAATGAAACTTTGTTCTTTTTGAAAGAGAATTACAAAAAAAAAGAAAGTCTGTATTGTATTTTTTAATAATGAATATATGGAAAGTTTATAAATATAATTTCTAAGTCGTTATTATAAAAGAAATATTAAATGCATTGATTTAAATGCATTTTATTATTTAATTTAAATAGTCTATTTTGCCCTTTAAAGGTGCTAATTATTTAAGTTATGTTCATTGACACTTATTAGAGATAGAACAATACTAGTAAACAGGAGTAAATCCATGCAAAGTGAAATCATTAATGAAATAATTGAAGTAGAAGATAAAGCATCAGCAATTGTTGATAAAGCAAAAGCTGATGCAAGTATGATTCTTAACAAAGCAGATTTAACAGCAAAAAAAATTGTTAAAGATGGTGTTAAGCAATGTAAATTAAAAAATCAAGCTGAGTATGATACCCTTATTGAAAAAAATGAAAAAGAAGTTAAAGTTTTTCAAGAAAGTTTAAAAGGTGATTATTCTGCATCTAATTTTAATTACAAAAAAGTTACAGAAGCTCTTGCAAAGAAAATTTGTAGTTCATCGGTATTTGAAGTATGAAAAAAAGGGCAGTATCAACATATGGTTTTATTAATGCCAAACTAAAAGCAAAAATTGGTAAGATGAAAGATGACCATTTGGATGATGATTTATTAAAAGCTGGGAGTCTTGTAGAAGCTATCGGTATACTAAGAGAACATGGATATACAGAAGCAGCTGATACCTTTGATAAAACAGGTGATTTGCAAATGGTTGAATTATCTTTATTAAAGGATTTGATTGCAGATTATCAAAGTGTTAAGAAGCTAACTGATGGTTATCCAAAAGAATTGGTAACTACAATACTTTTGAAGATAGAAGTAGAAAATATTAAAAATACAATTAGATTGTGGTATTCTGCTGCAGTTCATCATAGACCAATTACCTACAGAACGTCTTATTTAATTAAACAACCAATAGTAAACAAAATTGATTATGTTGCATTAACCAATGCCATCACCTATGAAAATATTATTGAGGCTTTAACTGGAACATGGTACCAGCATGTCCTAAAAAAATTTACCTTTGAAGCGATAAGCAAAGATGGTTTGTTTGAACTTGAAACAGCCTTGGACAAATACTGGTATTCATTATATATTAAGGCTTGTGCTTTATTAACAGGTGATGATAATGAAGTTGCCAATAGAATGGCATTAACTGAAATTGATCTTAAAAACACATTGATGCTTGTAAGATATGGTTGGTTCCATAAAATGGATGCAAAGAAATTAGAAAATTCTCTTTTTCCATATGGAAGAATTTATTCTGATAAATCTACTCATGATTACATCAACACTGATCCTAAGAAAAGAGAACCTGAGGTGCTCTTGAAAATTAGGTATCCAGAAATAGCTGAGAAAGTAAAAGAAGTAAATATTACTGACAATAAAGCTGCAATGATTAATCAAACAAGATTTATTGAAAAATTCTTAGAAGAAAAAAAACATAAGAGCTTCCAAAAGATTTTAAGTGGTAAACCATTTACCATTGGGATTCCTTTAGCTTACTTCTATTATAGAGAATCACAATACTATATGATTTGTGGAATACTAGGTGGTAAGTATTACGGAGTAGATTCAAACGAAATAAAGGGGATTTTATCATGAGTTTATTCACTGAAGATATGAGAATGATTACAGCTGTCGTAATTGAAGAGAAGAGCGATGCAGTAATTAAAGCTCTCTTGGAGATAGGAGCGTTGGATTTTGTGCAAATTAACAATCTGCCACCTGAGCAGATGGCAAGATTAAGCAAAAATCGTCCTAATTCTAAAAGAGCTGGAATTGAAGATGCCCGCCATAGAATCGATAACCTTCTTCGTCAAGGTAAACGACCTATGCCAAGTTCTACATTGCTAAATGTTAAAAATATGACAGATTTAAAATTGATGGAATATTCTAGCTTTTTAAATAGATTTAGCGCAACCCTAACAAGTCTTAAAGATGAACAAAAATCATATAGCCAAAGACTTGAAGCCTTTAAAGAAATGAAATCTTATATATCAGAAGGTAAACTAGAATATCTTGATATTCGGATTGGTAAGATTGATGGGAAAATTGAAATTCTTGCAAAAAGATTAGAAGAATTTGGAACTTTGGTCATTCAAAAAGATGGTTATATTTCATCGATGTCTTTAACAAGAGATCAATCAAGCATCTCTCAAGTTCTTGAGATGTTTAAATGGGAAGAAGCATCAGATCCTAAAGCACAAAGAGAAGGTAACCTTGCTGTTGCCGATAAACTTGACTCTGAAATTGAAAAATGCATTGAGCGGAAGGAAGAAATTGAAAATCAAGTTGCATCAAAAATACAGGAACAGGAACCAAAACTTCTTGAAATGTGGTGTAACTTAAGATTACATGAATTATCAGATAGAATTAGATCTTATTTTAAATATACCAAAAACACCACCTTGTTTTCAGGATGGGTGCCTTCTAAGGATGCTAATAGGATTGAAATAGCTATTTATTCTGCAACAGATGGTCAATGTGTTGTTGGCTGGACAGAAGTAGATGATTCAGATTCTAAGACCATTCCCGTTGCAATGAAATCTCCTAAGCTTTTAAAACCCTTCCAAGGTATTGTATCTAATTATGGTACTCCAGAGTATGGTACCGTAAATCCAACTCCATTTGTAGCTATTGCATATCTAACAATGTTTGCATTTATGTTTGCAGATCTTGGACAAGGATTTGTTTTATTATTAATTGGTCTTTTCATGACACGTGGATACAAAAAAGATCCTATGAAGAAAGAAGGTTTAATTAATAGATCACTTGCAGTTCTTATGGTCTATCTTGGTATTGCCTCCATGATAGGTGGTATTTTATTTGGATCTACCTTTGGTTTTCCTGTATTTCCGGCAGCTTGGTTTAATTATCATGCTGTTGTACAAGGAGAGGCGTTACTAGGAACCAAGGTTCAAAGTGTATTTGATATTTTAGGTATTTGCCTTAAATATGGTATTATTGTTATTTTTGTTGGTTTGTTAATCAACTTTACAAATCTAATAAAGAAAAAACGTTGGGCTTCCTTATTATTCTCGAGAACAGGTATTTCGGGAATGATATTATATTCCACAGGTTTGTATTTAGCCTTTGGATATGTTGCAACAGGCTATGAATCTTTACCAACTACCACTTGGACTACCTTTGCCTTACTTGGTGGTGCAATTGGATTATTAATACATGAACCATTTGATTGGATGATAAATAAAAAATCACGGCATGGAAAAACACTTGGACAGGTATTCATAAGTTCACTTGGACTTTGGGTTATCGAACTTTTAGAAACTTTTATTAGTTATATGTCAAATACATTGTCTTTCCTTCGTGTAGCTGGTCTTGGTATTGCACATGTAAGTTTGATGGGAGCTTTCCAACAATTATCAGACATCCCAGGAATGACAACAGTGGCTGGTATTTTAATATTGTTAGCAGGTAACTTACTTGTTATCGCTCTAGAAGGTTTATCAGCAGGAATTCAGTCTCTAAGACTTAATTACTATGAATTCTTTAGTAAGTTTTTTAATGGGAAGGGTATTGCGTATTCTCCAGTTAGTTTACGAACTCAAGACCATAAGTAATATACAGGAGGGTCATAATGACCAATATTGCATTTAAAAAGAAAATTCGTTTATCGTTTCTAGCTACAGCTTTGATGCTTTTAGCTTCAGGACTATTTCTAGCACCTAGCATTTTTGCTGAAGGAACTGAAGTAGCAGTAGCTTCTTCAAGTACTGGTATGGTATGTATAGCAGCCGCTATTGCATTTGCAATGGGTGCTCTTGGAGCCGGTTTGGCTATTGGTAATGTAGGTGCTGCAGCAATGGGAGCTATCAGTGAGAAGCCAGAATTGGCTTCACAGGCCTTGATATTTGTTGCTCTTGCTGAAGGTTTGGTTGTTTTTGGTTTCATTATTGCCTTAATGATTCTAGGTAAAGCTTAATCATGCAGTACTATGTCATCGGCGACGAAGACACTGTCTTAGGTTTTTCCTTAGTTGGTGTCTACGGGATGCAGGCGACAAATCCCTCTCAAGCAAAGGCCGCTTGGGATAAAGCCTTAGAAGACAAAGAAAATGGAATAATAGTTATTACTCAACCTGTAGCTGATATGATTAGTGAAGTGGTTGAACAATATCTTTTTTCTGAAATATTTCCACTAGTAGTTGTCATCCCAGGACCTGGGGGACGAAAGAGCAATGATTTACGTACACTGGTAAATAAAGCTATTGGTGTAAGTATATAAAAATGGAGAATATGGCGTGAACAATGATAACAAACTGTTGGGTGGTATCAAAGACCAAGCTGATGTAAAAGCAAAAGCTATTCTAGATGATGCCAATAAAAAAGCTGAAGCTATAATTAAAGAGGCTAGTGTCCAAGCAGAAAAAGAAGTAGAGATTGAAAAAAGGCAATTCAAGAACAAATTAGCTGTAGAAGATTTAAAGAAATCTGCAACCATGAAAGCTGCTAAAAGAAAATTAGGGCTTGAAGTTCTTGACCAACAATATTCCAAATTAATTGAAATGGTAAGAGATGAAATGAATAATCTAATTATCGGACATCAAGGTAAAGAAATAATTGTTGATTGGATTATTGAAGCTGTACTTGGTTTGGGACTTGATAAGGCAAAAATAGCTTTTTCTCCTAAAACACCTGTAGATGAAGATATGTTAAAGCAGGTAACTAAAAAAGCCAAGGATATATACAGCTTAGATTTGAAACTTTCTTTGGATACCCGACGTTTGATTGTTTCTGGGATTGTAGCTACATCCCTAGATGGAAAAATTTCATTCAACAATCAAGTTGATGTTCGCATGCGCAGATTCGACCGCGATATTAAAATAGCTGTTCAGGAGGGCTCATGCCCACAAGAATAATAGGACACGTAAAACGTGTAAACGGACCTGTAATTACTGTTACTGATGTTACCGATGCAGAAATGTTAGAACTTATTCGAATCGGTGAGCAACAATTAATAGGTGAAGTTCAAAAGCTTAGTGGAAACGAAGCAATCGTTCAAGTATATGAAGATGCAACAGGCATTTGTCCTGGTGATAACGTATATGGTTCTGGTGCTCCCTTAAGTGTTGAATTAGGCCCTGGTATGATTGGAGCTATCTATGATGGTATTCAACGTCCTTTAGAAAAATTGGAAGAAGCTAGTGGAACTTTTATATCAAAAGGTCTTACTTTTGATGGTATTGATCATACGACAAAATGGCATTTTATTCCAACTGTAAAAGCAGGTGACACCGTTAAAGGCGGTAGCATTATTGGTACAGTTCAAGAAAGTTTAACCATAGTACATAAAATTATGGTAATACCAACTGCAACAGAAGGCGTTGTCATTTCAATTGAAAAAGAAGGTGATTATACAGTAGTTGATAATATTGCTGTAATATCTCAAGTAAAAAGTACTGATTTAAATGTACAAATGCTTCAAAAGTGGTCAATTAGAATTCCTAGACCAGTAACAGATAGATTGAATTTTCATGCTCCTCTTGTTACGGGATTAAGAGTTATTGATACTCTATTTCCATTAGCAAAGGGCGGAACAGTTGCAATTCCTGGTGGATTTGGTACTGGTAAAACCATGACTCAACATGCAATTGCACAGTGGTGTGATGCAGATATAATTGTATATATCGGATGTGGAGAACGCGGAAATGAAATGACAGATGTATTAAGAGAATTTCCTGAATTGATTGATCCAAGAAACGGTAAGAGCTTGATGGAAAGAACAATATTAATTGCAAATACCTCAAACATGCCTGTATCAGCTCGTGAAGCATCAATTTATACTGGTATCACAATGGCTGAGTACTACAGGGATATGGGCTATGCTGTAGCTGTTATGGCTGATTCTACATCAAGATGGGCTGAAGCTTTACGAGAACTTTCAGGACGTATGGAAGAAATGCCAGCTGAAGAAGGTTTTCCTGCATATCTTGCTACAAGAATTGCTGAATTCTATGAAAGAGCAGGCTTGATGAAAACTCTTAATGGACAAGAAGGCTCTGTAACAGTAATTGGTGCTGTATCTCCTCCTGGAGGTGATTTCTCTGAACCCGTAACAATGCATACAAAACGTTTCGTACGTTGTTTCTGGGGATTAGATAGAGGTCTTGCATCTGCTCGTCACTATCCTGCAATTAGTTGGACTGATAGTTATAGTGAATACTTACTTGATGTTAAAAGTTGGTGGAATAAAAAGAGTGATGATACTTGGACCTCAAATAGAAAAGAAATCATGGAATTACTTCAAAAAGAAGGAAGATTGCAGCAGATTGTTAAATTAGTTGGTGCTGATGCATTACCAGATTCACAAAACTTCATCCTTGAAGTTTGCCGTCTATTTAAGAACTCTTTCTTGCAGCAGAATGCTTTTGATAAAATTGATAGATACTGTACTGTTGAAAAGCAGGTTAAAATGTTATCTATAATATTAACTTATTGGCATCGTGGTGTGGAAGCAATTAACATTGGCGTTCCTCTAGTAAAACTAAGAAGGCTTAAAGTAGTGCAAGAAATTTCTCGTATCAAGTTTGCTATTAGCAATGAAGATATCGATCAAATCGATAAGCTAGAACTTAGACTTGAAAAAGGAATTGCTAGCTTAGGAGGAATCTATGAAGACTAAGAAAACTGATAGTCGTCTATTGGCTGGAAGAGAATATCTTGGTGCTAGTAAAATAGATGGCCCTTTGGTATATATAAAAAATACACACCCTATTGGTTATGGAGAACTTGTTGAGATTGTTGCACCAGATGGTTCAAGACGCTCAGGACAGGTTTTAGATACCAGTGATGAAGTTGTATGCATACAAGTTTTTGAAGGTACCTCAGGATTAACAATGCCTGGTACGGGTGCACACTTTATGGGTGAACCCTTAAAACTACCTGTTTCTGAAGGAATGCTTGGAAGAGTTATGAATGGTCTTGGTAAGGCACGTGATGGATCTCCCATTCCACAAGGTGAATTTGAGAGAGATGTTAATGGAGAACCTATTAACCCAACAGCTCGTGTATATCCAAGAAACTTTATTCAAACTGGTATAAGTGTAATTGATGGAATGACAACATTAATCCAAGGCCAAAAACTACCTATTTTTAGTGGTAATGGTATGGGACATAATGAGCTTGCTGCCCAAATTGCAAAGCAAGCAAAGGTCATCAATGATGATAGTGACTTTGTTATTGTTTTCGCAGCAATGGGGGTTAAGCATGATGTTGCTAGATATTTCATAAATTCCTTTGAGGAAAGTGGTGTTATTGGAAACGTAGCATTGTTTTTATCTCTTGCTGATGATCCATCAATTGAAAGAACAATTACTCCTAGAACGGCTTTAACGCTTGCTGAATATTTAGCATTTGATAAAGGTAAGCAGGTTCTTGTAATTATGACTGATATGACAAATTACTGTGAATCTTTAAGAGAAATTGCAACACTTCGTGGTGAAATACCTTCTCGTAAAGGTTATCCTGGGTACTTGTATTCCAATCTTGCTGAGTTATATGAAAGATCTGGTAAGATTAAGGGTAGTAAGGGTTCAATTACTCAATTACCTATTTTATCAATGCCTAATGATGATATATCGCATCCTATTCCTGATTTAACAGGATATATTACTGAAGGACAAATTGTTTTTGATAGAAGTATGCACTCTAGCGCTTTGTATCCACCTATTAATCCACTTCCATCTCTTTCTAGATTGATGAAAGATGGTATTGGTGAGGGTATGACTCGTGAAGATCATCCCCATCTATCAAACCAATTGTTTGCATCATATTCTCATGTTCAAGAAGTTCGAAACTTAGCTTCTGTTATTGGTGAAGAAGAATTAACATCTATTGATAAACAATATATCAAGTTTGGTAATTTCTTTGAAAATCATTTTATTGGTCAAGGTACTGATGAAAATCGATCAATTGGAGAGACTCTCGATATTGGATGGCAAGCCTTGAGTTACCTTCCAGCTGAAGAACTTCAAAGACTTACTGAAGAAGAGATTGAAGAACATTGGACGGAGGTTGATGATTAATGGACACAAAACTAGCTCCTACTAGGAGCAATCTGATGAAACTGGAAGATAATTTAAAGTTCGCTAAATTAGGTTATGAACTTCTTGACCAGAAGAGACAGATTCTTGTGTCTGAATTATTGGCATTAGTTGACCAAGCTGTTGATTATCAAAGTAAAGTTGATGAATCACTAGAAACTGCATGGAGCACACTCAGTAAAGCCATTATGGAAATGGGTAGGTTGAAAGTTGGTAACTTAAGCGGTGCAACTAACATTGAGTATTCAATTAACGTTTCTCAAAGAAAGGTTATGGGAGTCAGTGTTCCTGTAGTTGAAACTACATTTACTGACAAAGGTCCTTACTTTTCACAAGAAAGTGCTTCATTATTATCAGAATTAGCTATACAACGGTTTTCAGAGAGTTTAGAATTAATGGGTAGGCTTGCTGAACTAAAAGTTTCAATTATGAGACTTAGTAGGGAAGTTAAGAAAACAATAAGAAAAGTAAATGCTTTGGACAAAATTTCAATCCCTGAGACTTCTGATACGATTAAATATATGAAAGGTCGTATTGAAGAAAGTGAAAGAGAGAGTTTCATTTTGCTAAAGAATGTTAAAGATAATCTACAAAGACAGCAAGAAGCAAAAGCTAAAGCTAAAGCTAAATTAGAAGAACAAGAAACATTAGATACAAATGCAAAAATTATTTCTAATATTAACGAGGAGGTTTAATATGGCGGTACCTTTTAAGAATATTTTAGTATATATCGATGGAAGTGAAGAATCCATTTCTGCAATGATGTATGGTATTTTATTAGCAAAACAGAATAATGCCCTGCTAGCAGCAATGTATGTTGTTAATACAAAAGCATTAGCAGACCTTGTTAAAGTTGGTATATTCTTGGATTTAGAAAAGAATGAATATCAAAGAGATTTACAAAAAGATGCAGAGAGATACTTAAAACATTCACAAAAGCTTGCAAAAAAGAAGGAAGTTGTTGTATCTTGTATTACGGAAGAAGGTTCTGCACATAAAATTGTCCGTGACTACATTAAAGCCAACGATGTTGACTTGTTGGTTATTGGTGGTGTAAGTGCTATTCGTTCTAGACGTGATGAACTTAACAGTGAAACAGATAGAATGTTGAGAACAGTACCTTGCCCTGTAATGCTTGTTCGTGAAGACGAGGATTTATGGGAATCCTTTGAATAGTTTAATTTAAGGAGCAATTACTATGAATTTAGTAGATATATTGGATGAAAAATTAATAAAAGTTCAACTTATTGGTAAAACAAAAGATGAAATTTTAGATGAGTTGGTTAGAACACTGGCTTTAGGCAAGGATTTAAATAAGCATGAGTTTGAAAAAGTATTACTAGCTGTTAAGAATCGCGAAGAATTAGGTTCAACAGGTATTGGTAAAGGTATCTGCATTCCTCATGCACAAAGTGATGTGTTTGACAAGATTTCTTTGGTTGTTGGTGTGTCCAAAGAGCCAATTGATTTTGATTCTCCTGATAATATGAAAAGTAGACTTTTCTTTTTGGTGGTGGCACCAGTTAGTGCAGCTTCAGCACATGTTGAGGTTTTAGCTGCTATTGCAAGAAGTTGTTCTTCTTCAGTATTTAGAAGGATGCTTGAAAAATGTAAATCTAGTCGTGAAGTAATTCAGTTGTTCTCTGAATAACGAATTATTATGATAATGTTACAATAAAATAAATTATACCAAAAACTGTTGAAGCATTTTGAAAGATATGTTTGATGGTTTTTTTTTAAAGTTATTAGTTTAGGAGTTCTATGTGAAGTATGTTTATAAAGATGGCGTTATGTACATCAAAATTAAAGGTGTTCTATATGATCAGAATATGGAAAATCTTGTTAAGTTTCCTAGTAACAAAGATATTGAGAGTTTTACTTTACCAAATGAAATTAAGGTAATTGAAAAAGGTGCTTTTAAAAAAAATAAGAATCTTAAAGAAATCACCATTAGTGAAAATATTACTAGGATAAAGAAGAAGGCCTTTAAGAAGAGCAAAAAACTTAAAAATATTATTATTCCAGAAGAAGTACAATTTATTGGTAAGAGTGCATTTGAAAAATGTTGCAAGCTAAAGAGAGTTGAATTTCAAGGTCCTCTTCAAAAACTTGGATCAGCTGCATTTAGTGGTTGTAAGAAATTAGAATATATTAATTTTCCTGAACTTTCATATGTACCTTCGCTTTGCTTTTCTGAATGTTATTCACTAGAAAAAATTGAATTACCGGATACTATTAAAATCATTAAAGAATCTGCATTTTCAGATTGTAAAAGTTTGAAAGAAATAAAGCTTTCAAAATCACTTACAACCATTGGAGCATTGGCTTTTTGTGAAACAACAAAGTTACATAATATTGAATTACCGGATGGATTGAAGGTAATTGGAGATCGAGCTTTTAAAGAAGCAACAAGTTTGGAAGAATTAAAGATTCCTTGTTCTGTTTTTACACTTGGTGCTGGAGCTTTTGAAGATTGTAAGCTATTGAATAAGATAGATTTTGGTTGCAATGTACCAATCATTGATGAGTTGACTTTTCATGGATGCGATAGTTTAAAAACTATTGATATACCTGAATCAGTTGAGGCAATTAAAAGCTTTGCTTTTTCTAGCTGCAAACAACTTGAAACAATAATTCTTAAAAATGGATTAAAGGATATAGATGATTGTGCCTTTATTGGGTGTGTAAATCTAAATAATATAGAATTACCAAAATCACTTTTAAAAATTGGTGATAGTGCTTTTCAGTATTGCAGTAGATTGGAAAGTATCGAAATTCCCTCTCTTGTAACCTACATTGGAAACCTTGCTTTTGATAATTGTCTTTCATTAAAGTCTGTAAAGGTTGAAAAAGATAGTTATGCTGAAAAATATATGAAGGATAATGGACTAGAAGAACTAATTACTTATTAGACTCATTGTTTTTTCTTTTGCATTCATCACAAAGACCAAATAATATTGATTTATCGCAAGTTAGATCAAATTGATGGTGGTCTTTGAGATGTTGAATGAAATTCAACATATAATCACAATCGAGGTGAATAACCTTTCCACAATCATAACATTGCATATGAAGGTGTTCTTCATTATTTAAATCATGTCTTATTATTTGATATAATGCTTTATGTGAATCTGAGGCAGGAAACTTATTAAGAGTCCCTTCTTTTTCCAATTTATCAAGGTTTCTATATATGGTTGTTATATTTACCTTTACACATCTTTTCTTGAATATTAGTAAAATATCATCAGCACTTAATGTGATGTTTTTGTTATCTTCCAGTATTTCCATTATGGTTTCTTTGCATTTTGTCTTATAATCACATCTCATAAGTAATTTTCTATCCTCTTTAATACCTACAAGATACTACGAAAATTAAGAAAAGGAAATAACCAAACTTAAAGGTTGAATTTATGGGAATTCATCAATTATCTCTCATAAAATTAAGTTCTGTTAAAGTAAAGGATAAATATTAGATTATTTAAATAATATTTATATTTAGATTTTCAATCATCTTGACAGGAAAGGCGTCAAATATTATTATCAAATCATGTTATAGAATATTCAAGGAGTTAATTATGTCCAAAGCACATAGAGGAACAGGCATACGTGAAGAATTTAATCGCGGCCGTGGTACTTGCCCAATTTGTAAAAAAGAAAATATTAAAGTTCTTTATGAAACAACAATTGATGAAAAGAAAGTTAAAATTTGTAAAAATTGTTTTGCAACAATAAAAAACGATAAATAATTTTAATTTTTTGTTTTTTAGAGAAGACTGTCCAATAGGCAGTCTTTTTCTATTATTAACCATCATCTAACACTAATGGGGTGAAAAAATGGAAAAGGTATTTTTCTGTGGTATAAAGGGAACAGGGATGTCCAACCTTGCACTTATTCTCCAGAGGATGGGCTATGAGGTTTCCGGTTGTGATAAAAAAGATTTTTATTCAACTCAGAATAAATTATATGACAGCAATATTAATATTTTTGAATCCTTTAACAAGGATAATATCGATTTAAATATAAAGTTTTTCATATATTCTTCAGCATATGAAAAAAGTGAATTGGTAGAATATTCTAAGTTAAAGTATGAATGCTTCTCCTATCCACAGTTCTTGGCCAGACTTACAAAGAATAACAAAAGTTATGCAGTCTGTGGAACCCATGGAAAGACAACCGTTTCTGCATTAACAACATATGCACTTTCTCAAGGAAAGAGAAAGAAGTTCCCCTTTTTTTCAATTTATGGATCTAACATAATAGGAGAGGATGATGTTTGCTTTCAAGGTGTTGATAATATATTGATTGAAGGTTGCGAATATCAAGATCATTTTTTATTATATAAAACTGATGGAATCTTAATTACAAATATAGAGTTTGATCATCCAGATTACTTTAAAGACCTAAATTTGATGATTGAAAGCTATAAAAAGTTGATCCTAAATGTAAAACAAAGTGGTTTTGTAATTTTAAATACTGACAATTATAATTCTTCCAAATTAGAAGCATTTATAAAAGGTAGTAGAGCCGATTTAATATTAATAACATATGGATATAAGAAAATAGCCACTGTAAGTATTGAAAATACAATCAATGGTGGAGAGGTTATTATTCCAATGATTTACCGCAGTAGCTATAAGCTTCCTGTGCGAAATAAAGATTTGATGGCTAACTATGTAGGTGCCGGCATTTTAAGTTCCTGCATACTACTTGATAGGGAAAATCCCAATCTATACCTTGATGAAAATGCAATAATATTTGAAGAAATACTTATAACTCTTTTTAATCAATCAATGGAATATTTACAAGATTTTACGGGTGTTTCTAGACGACTTGAATTTATTTCAGGGGATGGTGATGTTTTATATTTTGATGATTATGCACATCATCCAACAGAAATTGAAACAGTTTATAATGAGTTACGATTTAGATTTCCTACAAAACAAATTTTAACAATTTTTACCCCACATACTGCAAGTAGAACAAAAGCTATGATGAATGACTTCGTAAGAGCTTTAATGATGGGAGATAAATTAATTCTTACTCCTACTTTTTCAAGTGCAAGAGAAAATTGCAATTTAAACGATCCATCCTTTGTCTTATTTAATAGGATTCAAGGAAAAATAGATAAAAGTAAATTATATTCATTGAACTCAGTATATTATCTTGGCAGTGATGAAGATTTTATTAAAAGAAGTTGCATGGAGATGACAAGTAATTATATATGTCTCATTCTAGGGGCTGCTAATAAAACGTATCTTATAGATGAAATTATTAAATTCCGGACTAAAAATTCTTAAGCGGTTTATAAAATAATTATTATATTATATATTAAAGAGAATCCAATTTTAATATTAGAAGGTAAAAATTATGAAAAGTATGACAGGTTACGGTGCAGCAGAAATACTTACAGAAGCATTTCAATTAACAGTTGAAGTTAAGAGCTATAATAATAGGTATTTAGATATTATCAATACTCTTCCATACTATTTAGCTCCCTTTGAAATCGAAATAAAAGATGAGGTTAAAGAGGTAGCTAAAAGAGGTCACGTAGAGGTGTCTGTACGGATGAGAATGCTAAAGAGCAATGTTAGAGTTGTAGTAGATAAAGATGCAACAAAACATTATGCAGAAGCTTTTAATCAAATAATTTTAGCTAGTGGATGCAGCATAGAACCTCAATTATCAGATTTCTTATCAGTGGAGGGTTTGCTATCAACAGTAAATGATTCAAATATAGAAAGATACAAACAACCATTATTTGAAACATTAAAAAAAGCTTTAGTACAATTTAATTATAGCAAGGATAGAGAAGGTCTTTCTACTCAAAATGATTTATTGCAATCAGAAGAAAAGATTGAACTAAGTCTAAGAAAAGTTGAAAATAGAGCGGAAGAACTTGAAGAGCTTGTTACAAAGAACATAAGAGCTCGTTTTGAAGAAATTCTTGGCGATCAAAACTATGACGAAAATAAAATCCTTCAAGAAGTAGCTGCTATGCTTGTTAAAGTAACAATAAATGAGGAAATAAAAAGACTTCAAATACATTTAACTGAATTTAAAAAACTTGTTCTAAGTGAGCAGCCAATTGGTAAAAGACTAGATTTCTTATGCCAAGAGATGAATAGAGAAATAAACACAATTGGTTCTAAGAGTCAGATTGCTGAATTAAATCTTGAAGTTGTACAAATGAAAGATAGTTTAGAAAATATCCGAGAACAGGTGCGCAACGTAGAATAAGGAATAAATAAAATATGAGAATTGCAATTAGTGGAAAAAGTGGTTGTGGAAATACCACAGTAACAACTTTATTAGCAGAAACTTTAAATTATGCTAAAATTAATTTCACCTTCAGAAATCTTGCAGCAGAAAAAGGATTTGATTTTTGGGATTTCTGTAAAATGGCTGAAACTGATGATTCATATGATAAAGAATTAGACAAAAGACAGGTTGCAATGGCAATGGCTGAAGAAAACTGTGTTCTTGGATCTCGACTAGCTATTTGGATGTTAAAAGAAGCTGATTTAAAGGTATGTTTGGATGCTTCTACTAAAGAACGAGCAAAGAGAATTTTCAAAAGAGAAGCAGGTGACTTTCAAACTCGCTTGACTCAAACAAAGAGTCGAGATGAAAATGATACCAAAAGGTATAAGAAAATTTATGAGATTGATAATAATGATACACGGATTGCAGACCTTGTAATAGATACTGAAGGTAAAACTCCTGAAGCAATTGTTAAAATCATAGTTGATTATATAAGAGCCGATAAATAGTTGTTTTATAGTAGTTTTAGGTACTGTACAATTAAATTGAAATGATATATATTAATGTAGTTACATCAAGTATAAGGAGCCTCAAAGGTGAATAAAGTACCATTAGATACTCTAATCGATTATAAAGGTAATATGTATGAACTTACCTGTGTTGCAATCAAAGAAGCTGATATTTTAGCTAATCCAGGTTGTGGTGGTAGAGAAATTGAAGAAGATAACGGTAAAATAGTTAGCGAAGTACTTAATAGAGCTTTAAACGGTGAAATTAAGTATACCAAAGATGAAGAAGCTTCCGACGATCCAACTCTCTAATAAATTAATCTTCCTATTTGGACCAACCAGTGTAGGAAAAACAAAATTACTCACAGATATATGCAAAGACAGATTTTCTGTTGTTAATGCTGATTCCATCCAAGTCTATAAAGGCTTGGATATAGGGTCAGCTAAAGTATCTGCTGAGATTATGAAAAAAGTACCACATTACATAATTGATATTTTACCTCCTACTCAACAGTTTACTGTTGCAGATTTTATTGAAAAAGCTGATGAAGCAATTTTAGATATAAGGTCAAAAGGTAGAATTCCAATTATTAGTGGGGGAACAGCTTTTTATTTTAAACATTTTCTATATGGTCTAAGCAATGCCCCTCCAACTGATCAAAAAGTAAGAGATGAAATAGAAAAAGAAATTCTACAAAATGGAATAAAAACAATCTATGAAGATTTAAAAATTGTTGATCCTCTTTCTTATGAACGAATAAACCCCAACGATTCTTACAGAATACAACGAGCTATGGAAGTTTACAGAACTTGTGGTAAACCTTTGTCGTCTTTTAGTGTTTCTAATTCAGCAAGAAACAACATGGACCCCTTAATAATTGGTTTGTATCGTGAAAAAGAAGAGATGGAAAGTCGTCTTAAATTACGAGTTAGTTTAATGATGGAAGATGGACTTATGGATGAAATAAAAGGATTGCTCAGAGATGGTGCAAAGGAATCATGGCCAGGTATGCAAGGGATTGGATATCGTGAGTTCTTTGAAGCCATTAAAAGTGGCGAGGATTCAAAATCTCAAACACTTGATAAGATCGTTCTTAATTCAAAGCACTATGCTAAAAGACAATATACATTTTTTAAAAGCTTTGAAAATGTAAATTGGATGAATGCTAATGATGAAGAAGAGATTAAAAAGCTTATCTTCGATTTTATAAAATAAACAGGCAAATTACTTAATATTTTAAACAATGCTCTCTTTTTGTATGATATAATGTATACATAAGGAGTTTTTTTATGAATAATATTGGAATTATTGGGTGTGGTAACATTGCCCAAAAGATGGCCAACACCATTAACTTAATGGATGATGCAAACTTGTATGCAGTTTCATCAAGAAGCACAGAGAAAGCAAAGGCTTTTGCTCAGAAGTTTGACTGTGGGGGTATATTATGGAAGTTATGAAGAGCTTGTTAAAGATAAAAATATAGATCTTGTATATGTTGCAATTCCACATTCTCACCATTATGAAGCAATAAAGCTAGCACTTGAAAATAACAAAAATGTTTTATGTGAAAAAGCATTTACTGCAAATGCAAAAATGGCTAAGGAATTATTAAAATTAGCCAAGGATAAAAAACTTTTACTGGCTGAAGCTATTTGGACTCGATATCTTCCTACTCGAAAAATAATAAGTGAAATCATCGAAAGTGGTGTGCTTGGAAAAATTACCTCTGTTGATTCAAATCTTGGTTACAACATACAACATGTTGAAAGAATTTTTAAAAAAGAACTTGCAGGTGGTGGCCTTTTAGATTTAGGTGTTTATCCTATTAACTTTACTTTGATGTTTTTTCCTTCAAAGATAAAGAAAATTGAAAGTTGCATGATACCTCATCCTATTACAGGCGTTGATGCTATGGATAACGTAAGTTTCGTATATGAAAATGGAATGCTTGCAACCTTTAGAACAACCATTTATTCCTCAACAAATCGCCGAGGTGTAATTAATGGAGATAAAGGTTTTCTTGAAGTTACCAATATTAATAATCCTGAGAGCATCATCTTGTACAATGCTAAATATGAAAAGGTTAAGGAATATGCAATTCCAAAGCAGTTAACAGGCTTTGAATATGAAGTAGCTGAGTGCCTTGATTGTATCAGCAAAGGTCTTGTTGAAACACCATCAATGCCTCACAGTGAAATTATTAAGGTCCTTGAAATCTGTGATGGATTAAGAGATGATTGGAATTATAAATTCCCTTTTGAATAAAAAAGTTTGAACAAATGTATTTTTTATTAATTGATTAAAAAGCCATAAATTCTAATTTTAGAATTTATGGTTTTATTTAAAATGGAACTATATTTTATATTGATGCATCCTGTGCATTTTTAGATAGCTTTAAAAGACGAGGATCAATGGAAGTTGTTGTAACTCTGATATCCTCTTCTATTACTTTTTCTGCTTTAGTAACCGGTTGAGAGAGCATACTTTTTGGTGCTTCAAGAATGGTTGGAATGGTTAAGGTATCAAGGTAGTTAACAGAAAGGGTCTTTATATTATCTATTTCATACCAACCTTTTTTAGCAAGGTTAATTGTAAAGATTTGAACCTGCTTAAATCTATAAATAAAAGCATAATCTCTAGCAACCATCTCAGCTGATGGATCTATTTCATCATCAAATTCTGAATAATCATCAGGAGAATAGAAGATTGAGGTAACCTTAAAGTTATTATTTCCAGCATCTTGAATTTGAACATCATCCACACCATATATCATGCTGCCATAAGGTATTGCAGGACGTCCTTCTTTTTCCCAGGTAACAGGATTTATAACTGTATTTTTACTTTCATAGGCCTGTCTTGTTTGTCTGGTTACAAATAATGTAGTAACTTCATTTGCAATAGGAGAGTCGACTCCCCGAGCAAAACTATCTTCTAGTTTTTCAACATCAAGATCATTTTGTGCTCCATAATAACTTTGAATAACTCCACTCTGATCCATTCCTGCTGTATAAGGGGGCGCAAGAAAGCTTTGAACTCTATCTTTAACAAAAGCACCTACAAGCAAAGTACAAATTGCAATAACAATTATTAAAGTACCACGCATTCTCCAAAATATTTTTTTCCTAGCTTTGGCTTCTATGGTTTCAAGATAACTATTTGCTGCTTTGTTCTCTTTCAAAGTTTGATAAGTATCAGGTAAAGCCTTTCTATTTGGTAAATTCCATGAGGCACCATTAAATCTATTAAAGAACCATTCAAGAGCAGCTTGAGGAGATTGATTACCAGATATATCTCGTTGTTTTCCCATTGGAAGGTGCAAAATACCATCTATCTTGTCCAACATTTCTTTTTGGATTTCTGGAGCAAGAATAGGAGCAACAAGTCGAAGAGGAATTGCTTTGTATCCAATTTCTCTTATTGTGTCTTTTTCAAATGGTTTGATACCAATTGCAGCATAATAATAGAATTGAGCCATTTCATCAATTAATGTAAATGCAGGATGAATTGAAGAGTGAATTAAAGAGGACGTGTTGTTAAAACGAGTGGATTCACTATTAGTTGATGCAAAGATATCACCAAGGGTACTTGATAATATTAAAACATCATCATCAGCTGTAAAATAAATTCTCCACGCACTAATAATACCACCGCGTAAATCTATAAATTTAGTTGAACATTTATTTAATGCTTTTGCTAAATTATTGATAAGAAGTGGAGCCTTCGACCGAAGAGAGGTTGCTATTTCAGCTAGAGGATATAATTCCATTTGTTCAAAATACACGCACTTGGAACCCTCATAGGTAGAGAAATTGTTCCAATACCAAGGTATTAATTCTTCATTTTTATATAGATAACTTGCAGCTTTTTCTCCTGCTAAAAGTGCTGCAGGTAAATCTGTATTCTTGTTGTCGAAAACAATTGCAGTGTATTTAACATCATCAATTTTAAGATTGATTATATCTTTATTTGTAAACATATATTTATTCCTATTTTAATATACCAAGTCCATGATAGACAATTTTGGATTTACTATTCGCTATATCGATTTTAGAGGAAATCACTCCATCTCTTTCAAACGTTATCAATTTCCATTTTTTGTCTTTTAAAATTTTACTCTTCTTTACGGCATCAAGAATACCACTTCCACAAGCCGTGACAAGCTTTTGTGATTCAGGTTTCAATAAATAATCACCTCGATCCATTGTTTGCAAAAAATTTATTGCATCTTTATATGCAATATTTGCCTTTTTGAGAGAATTCATATTTGAGGTAACTATAATCAAAGTATTGTCATCTAAAGAATATATTTTATTTAAAATTGTTGCTAAATCTTTACTCTGCTTTGAGTTTTTAATGCTACAACAAATGGGAACTACTCTTGTGGTTGGAAAATATTTTTTAATTAGGGGATACAATAACTCAAATTCAGGTTCCTCTTCAAAATAGGAATCTCTTTTCATGCCTTCTTTTGCAAAGCTATTGATGATATCTGTATTGTATAAAATAGGGCCATAAGGAGTTTCCATACCATCATAAGAAGGGGTAAACAAATTATAGGGAGCATCTTTATCAAGGATCTCCTTATGTGTTGATCCAACAATAATTATGTTGTTAAAGGAGCTTTCTACCATGCTAAAAGCCTCAACCAACAAAGGAAGTATGTAGTTATATCCAGCATGTGGAAGTAGAAAACCACTTACATCAATCTTATTTATATTCACTTCAATATTAGCTATCATTCTATCAATTTCATCGCGAGATGATGGATAGAAGATATCATCATGATAGGGTTTTGAAATATTTAATTTATTCACTTATGTATAATCCTTTTATTCATAGTAACTAAAAAAAGTAGGATATTCAAACTGTTTTGCAATATTCTTTATTTATCTTGAAAAAGTGTGCTTATTCTTTTTTCATCCAATGCCACATGTAGGTTCTTTTCATTGGTAGGAAGCACCAGTCCTAAGGGACCATTTTTAGCTCTTCGAAGATATTTTACCTGTGTATAATATAAATCTGCAACGCCAGCATTTTTTGCTTTAGAATAGATAATAGCAAGATTAGCTGCATCAAGAATTACATCAAGAGGGACACTTTTATCTTTTTGATTTTTTATAAATACATAACCACCTGGGAAATCTCGTGTGTGCATCCACCAATCATTACCTCTTACACTGTGGCGAAGTAAATAATCATTTTCCTTAGCATTTCGACCTACAAGAATACTAAACTTATGCGATTCAAATCTAAGGCCAACAGTAACTTTATCGGTTTGCTTTGTGACACTTCCTAAATCAAGAGCTTTTTTAAGGCGTCTTATATCTGATCCTTCATTGTCACTGAGAGTTAGCAGTTTATCATAATGAGTTCGTAGCTCTTCATAGTACTTCAGAGCTTCTTCATAGCTATCTTTTGAGGTATTATAAGATCTTTTTGATTTTTTATATTTATCGAAATAGTATTCAATATTTCCACTGGCATTTAGTTTTTCATTAAGTGGGATTTCAATCTTTTCTCCGGTTTCCCAGTTATCAACTACAACACCTTTAGAATGTGGTTTTATCAAATAAACATTTGAAGAAAGGAGGTTAGCATAAGCTTTATTTTCTTCATAACCCTCATTAGATTTTAGCTTTTTATTAAGAGCTGTTGCATTACCTTCTGCCTTCTTTAATTCTTTGTTTTTTTGATTTTCTATTTTTTCAACAAGTTGTTGCAAGGTGAAGTCAGTTGTGATTCTACCATATTCTTCTTCTATTTGTTCATTGAAACTCTTACCTGAAACTCTCTCTCTTACGCTAAATTTAAAGTTATCCTCTTTTGTTTCTGGATATTCTAAAATATCTCCATGGATTTCATTTCTGTTGGGTCGCCTAAACAATGATTCAAGAATTAAATAGTTTTCATCTGTAATTATTATATTTGCACCAGGGCCGCTATAAAGTCGAAAGAATATATTATAAATTTTCTCATCAGATCTGAGCTTTATTATAAACACACGATCTCCATAGATTGTTTTAGATTCAAGTATCTTTCCACCTTCTATGTTTGCCCTGCAATATTGCACGAACCGTTGAAGCTTCTTTGTCTTACTATATTGTGGAGGCGTAGATTTGCTTTTTGATTCATGAATTCTAGAGTGGTTTGTTCCAATCTCACTGTATAAAGTCCATTTACCCCTTTCCGCCGAGTAGAATATCCACGAAAGTGAGTGAAAGTCGTGTTGAATTACTTCTTGAAGTCTTGCTCCATCAAAATTTAACTCTGATACAATGAGTTCAAGTTCTTTCCAGTTTAAAGACATTGTTTTCTCTCCCTTTTATTAATTGCTTCAGCTACTACAGATGCTAAATAAAAAGATCCACAACAAATAATTGCACCATCTTTATCTGTTATAGAATAAGCCTTTTCTAGTGCTAATTCTGCATCTTCAATGAGAAATATTTCTTGAGCATCGGTTTTTTCATCGATAAAGGTATTGTAAATCATTGTAGGATTGCTTTTTTTAAAAGTACCAGGTTTTGAAATTATAAATTTATTAAAATTTTTCAAAAGTTCCTTTATTATATGTTGGTGATCCTTATCCTCAACAAGTCCAAATAAGATTGTAATCTTATCTTTTTCGAATAATTGATCAACTGTATCAATTACAGATGCAATTGATACTGGAGTGTGAGCTCCATCAATTATTACAGCAGGATTTCTTGCAATGGTTTGAAATCTACCTTCAAGAGTTGTTGCTTGAACTGCGCCAACTATCCTTTCGTCTTTGAAGCCGAGAGATCTTAGTGTAAGAAGTGCAAGTGCGCAGTTATTAGCCATCACCTTACCTCGAAGATTAAGAATTAAAGTTTCATCCCTTCCATCCTTCCAAATATAATGAACCTTTTCACCTTCATTGGTTGTATGACTGTTTATATATAATAGATTGCTTTCAACTGCTTGCAATAAGCTGTTTTGAGATTTTGCTTCGTTAATCATTACTTGCTTTGCTTCTTCTCTCATGGTAGCAATGAAGGAAGGAACACCAGCTTTTATGATTTTTGATTTTTCCATCGCTATTGCTTTGATGGTCGAGCCCAAAATTTTGGTATGTTCTAATTCAATTGGACATATAACAGATGCCTCTGGTAAAATTGTATTGGTTGCATCAAGTCTTCCACCAAGACCTGTTTCAATTACTGCCCAATCACATTTATAGAATGAAAAAAGTAGAAAACCATAGAGTGTGAATAATTCAAAAGTGGTTGGATTGGTTTCACCCCATTCATCACAAAAGGTGAAAGAATCAAGTTTTTCTATCATATAGGTTCCAATTTTAACTAGGAATTTATCATCAAAAAATTCTCCACAAAGGGTAAAACGTTCTCTGTAATTGAGTAGGTGAGGTGATGCATAAAGACCAACCTTAAAACCTTGTGATTTTAGTCCCATTGCAATAAACTTAGAAGTAGAGCCTTTACCTTTGCTACCTGCAACATGAATAGATTTAAAATCACGTTCTGGATGATTAAAATGCTTTAAAAGCGATTGCATTCTATCAAGTCTATAATTTCTTGTATTTGCATGATTAAGGTTCTTTTCTAAATTTATAAAACGTGACATATAATCAATAATATCACTGAAGCTTTCAATGTTTTTCATAATTCTAACTTTAACTATATTGCACTTTTTGGTAAATAGAAAAGCTGATTATAAGAAAAAATATTATTAGGTAGAATATTCATGTGGGTAATTGTAATTTATTTTTTTTTATTAATTTAAGGTGTTTATTCACAAATATATTCAACTAACTACCTGTTTTTGATTTAAATTATTATTGTACTTAAGTTTTTATTATTACAGAATGACAAATTGTGAAAACTTGTCATTAAAAATGTTGAATTTTATATTTATCTGGACTAAAATATAAATATAATATGAGATTGTACCTGTGGAGGACAAAATGGCAAAGTTTAAAGAATATGATTCTACATCTTTTTTAGATGCTTTTAGAGGAAAGAATTTTGAAGGAAGATGGCCAACAGTAGCACAGATGTTTGACATTACTGTTGAAAGGTATCCAAATAACAATTGTTTTAGACAATTTGTACCGGAAGATTTTACGCTAACATATACTGAAGCTAAAAAGAACGTAGTAGGACTAGCAAATCATATAATTGCAACAGGAGCTAAGAAAGGTGATAAGATAGCTCTTTGTGGTAAGAATAGCGTTGAATGGGCGGTGACTTATTTGGCTGCTCTTAATGCAGGATGTATAATTGTTCCATTGGATGTGAACTTGAAGGCTAATGAAATCGACTCCTTGATGGATTTTGCTGGTGTCTCATATTTAATTGCTGATAAAGAAGCATTGAAAAGAATAAACTCCGATAATAAAATTGAATTGGTAGAAACTCTATGTCTTGAAAAAAGTGGTGGAGATAAATATGTTTTAAACAACCTTATAGATGGTCCTTTAAAGGAGCTAGCAGAGAAGCCACAATCATCAGATATTGCAGCTATTTTATTCACCAGTGGAACAACAGGTACACCAAAGGGTGTAATGCTATCTAATGATAATCTTGTTAGTGATTGTTATTTATCTCAAAAGAATATGGCAGTACTAAGTACAGATGTGTTTTATGCAATTCTTCCAATACATCATGCATATACAATGCTTGCTGTATTCCTTGAAGCAATGGCCTCTGGATCAGAGGTTGTATTTGGAAAAAGACTTGTTGTTAGTCAGTTACTAAAGGAATTGAAGGACGGTAAGGTTACAATGTTCCTGGGTGTTCCTATGTTATTCAATAAGTTACTTGCAGGATTGCTTGATGGAGTTAAGAAAAAGAGTATCATAGTTTATGGTATTGTAAGATTCTTAATGGGAATATCAGGTTTGATTAAAAAGGTATTTCATAAGAATGTAGGTCATAAAATGTTTGGATTCTTGTTGAAGCAAATTTCTCTAGATACCAACCGTATTTGTATTTCTGGAGGAGGACCTCTTCCATCTTCAACATTTAAAATGTTCAATGAACTTGGAATTGACTTTGTACAGGGTTATGGACTGACCGAAACATCTCCTATTACCCATTTAAATCCAGTTGAGGCATACATAGAATCAAGTGTTGGTAAGTTAATACCTGAACATGAACAGAAGATTGTAGATCCTGATTCTGATGGTAATGGTATTATTTATTTGAGGGGTTCTGTTGTTATGCAAGGGTACTACAACAATGAAGAAGCAACTAAAGCCGTATTGGATGAAGATGGTTGGTTAAATACTGGTGATGTAGGTCATATTGATAGTAATAATTATCTTTACCTTACAGGTCGTGCAAAGAATATAATTGTTACAGAAGGTGGTAAGAACGTATTTCCAGAAGAAATTGAAGATTACTTTCAACTATATAATGAAATAAATCAAATTTGTATAATTCCATACTTAAAGAATGCTGCCATGAAGAGTGAGGGAATAAGAGCCCTTATTTATCCAACTGAAGAATTTATAAAATTAATGAATGGTGATAAAAAGAAAGTTGAAGATAGATTCAATGAAATTATCGGAACTGTAAATAAAGAACTAAAACAATACCAAAAGATTGAAATTCTTACTGTAGTAGACGAACCACTTCCAACTACAAGTACAAAAAAGATAAAAAGATTTGAGGTAAATAAGCTTTACAAATAAGCAAAAAATATTTTTTATCAAGTTGTAATTATGTTATTTCATAATTAAGATTTGGTAAAAGTATAAATTTTATGAAATAGTTAAATATAACTCAAAATATATAAAATGCTATGTTGTAAAAAGATTCAAGAATCAGTAAAGTAGGAGTTATGAAAAGTAACGTTAGAAATTATTTAAGAGCATTGGCTCAACACTTGCAACCAATAGTAATGGTTGGTAAAGAAGGTCTAAGTGAAAATGTTGTAAAAGCATTAGACGAAGCTTTAGCTTGCCACGAACTTGTAAAAGTAAAGTTCCAAGCTAATAAAGAAGATACAAGAGATATTAGTGAAAGCCTTGCAAAGAAAACAAAGAGTGATGTAGTTTCTGTAATTGGTTTTACTTCTGTTTTCTACAAAAAAAGTGAAAAAGAATTAATTGAGATTCCTCATTCATTAACAAGAAAATAGTATATTTCTTAAAAAAAAGTCTGGTCTATTATTGGCCAGATATTTTTTTGTCTTAATCAAAATTATTACTAATTGAATACAGCCTCCAGGTAAGTGTAGATTGTACCCTTTCCATAAAGTAAATCATAAAGAGCTGTTACAAGTGGATATTCTTCTTCAAGATGTTTTTCACATACCATATTGTTCATAAGTTTAACTGTACGATATCCTTCAACAATTGTTGAACTATTGCTGGTAACATCAGGAACAAACCCCTTACCAATTAAAAGGCCAAGAGTTCTATTACGTGATAAATCATTCAAGCTTGTAAGTCCTAAGTCTCCAATACCACAATATTTAAAGATTGTTTCTGTATTACAATCAAAGAGAGTCAAAAATGATCTCATTTCATTTACAGCCTTGGTATAAATTAAGAAGTCAACGTTAGGAGAGTTGTATCGACCTGATACAAGGCCAATTGCAATGGCATACATGTTCTTTAAAACGCTCAGTAGCTCAACAGACTTAGCATCTGAAGTATAATCAAGTGAAATCATGGTAGACTTAAGAACCTCTTTCTTTATTCGAATAAAATCATTTTTTTTACCCCCAAAGGTGAAGGCAGAAGGAAAACCATTTAAGAGTTCAATTGCAAAGGTTGGTCCTTTCATAGAGGCTGTATGTGAGATTTTATCTGTGATAAAGCCGCCATCTTCAGCAAGTCCTTTTGCAAGGTTTATAATGAGGGAATCTTCCTTTACATATTTTTTTATTTTTTTGGTAAAAGAAATAATTGAATTTGAAGGAATTGCAAGAAATATATAATCAGCTTCTTTAAATCTTTCTAAGTTTGAGAAAGCGGTAATTGTTGATTTAAGAAAACGTGTTGGATAACATTTACTATTTTGATGATTGGTGTTTATATCATCAATAATTTTTTCATTTCTAGCATATATTAATACTTTATTGTTAACATTCCAGGCAAGACGTTCGGCTAGTGATGTACCAAATACGCCGGCTCCTGCAATTATTATTGTATGTTCTAAATTTTGTTTCATAAGAATTAGTATATAAAGAGATAAGAATAAAGGCAACCAAATAAAAAGCAGAAAAGATGAGAATTGATAAAAGTAGGTCGACTTGTAATAAAAAATCGAACTCATTATATATGAATCCGATTTGTAAATTATATGTTGTTTTATTTTGAGTTGTAAATTTCAAAAGCACTGATGTTTTTATTATTTCCACTAATGACAATGATATCATTCTTTAATATAACTGTATTGGGTAAGATATTACCTTTTGTTTTTTTATCTCGCACAATGGCAACTATATTTACCCCAAATCTTTTTCTTAAATTTAAATCTATAACAGTTTGATCTGTAAACTTATCATTGCATTTAATTTCAACAATTGAAAAATCTTCACCAATGGTAAGAAAATCAAGCGTAAATTTGGCAGATAATGTTTTTGCAAGTTTTGCTCCCATTTCAACTTCAGGGTTTACAACACTTGCTCCTATCTTTTCAAGAATACGAGAGTGTTCAGTGCTTATTGCCTTTGCAAATACACGAGGAACACCTAATTCAATTGCATTTAGGGTTGCAAGAATATTTGATTCAATATCCTTTCCTATGCAGACTATAACAGTTCCACATTCTGCAATTCCTGCTTCATACAAGGTATCCTTGGTTAGTTCATCAAGAGTTAATAGATGATCTACTGTATTTTTGAGGGGAGTTAGTTTTGATGGATCTTTATCAATTGCAATTATTGTTTTACCAGAGTCTGTTAAATTTTCTGCAAGAGATAATCCAAATCTTCCAATACCTATAATTCCATATAAATTGTTATCTGCCATATTGTACTCCTTTATCCAATTAAAATGTTTTCTTCAACATAATGAATATTTGTGATATTTCTTTTCCAACTAAATGCTATGGTTAGTGGTCCAAGTCTTCCTATAAACATTAAAATCATGATGATAATTTTGCTACTTGTAAATAATTCAGTTGTAACTCCCATGGAAAGTCCTACTGTAGCAAATGCACTCACACATTCAAATAATACTTGCTCAAAGCTAAACTTTGTACCTTCTAGACTAAATATTATACCAGTGCCTATTAAAACAGCTAAAAAGGCAAAGGTTGCAACTATGAAAGCCTTCAATATTGAATCGTCTGATATCCTTCTGTAGAAGGCCTGAACTGGTCTATGAGTTGGAATTCTAAATATTGAAAGGAATAATGTAAATACTGTTGTTGTTTTGATACCACCACCTGTTGATCCAGGAGATGCGCCAATAAACATCAAACTAAGCATCAAAATAACACTAGCATTTTTCATTGATGACATATCGATGGTATTAAATCCTGCTGTTCTTGCTGTTACAGCTTGGAAGAATGCTTCGAGAATTGTAATATTGCCCTTTTCAGTAAGATAAAAACCAACTGTACCAATTGCCAGTAAAATGATTGTAATTGTTAAAACAACCTTTGTGTGAAATTTAAGTTTCTTGTTTTTCTTAAATCTTGAAGTTGCAAAATCATGTATTACGAAGAAACCAAGTCCACCAATAATAATTAAAATGCAAGTGGTAAGATTTAAGAGTATATTATCATTATAGAGAGAAAGACTTTGGAAGTTTCCAAGTAAATCAAATCCAGCATTATTGAAGGACGAGATTGCATGGAAGATCGATATCACAATAGCTTGGTTTGTTGGATAACTTTTGCTAAAAACCAGAAAGGAAAGGCCTGATCCAATTATTTCACAGGCTAAACTAGTAATAATAACAGCTTTAACAAGTGATAAGATATTGAACCCAGGCAAGGAGTTTAAGGCCTCACGAGCGAGTTGTGTATTTGAAAACGATAAATTGGTTCTAATAAGCATCAAAAAGAAAAGCGCAAAGGATGCAAAACCGATACCACCAAGTTGTATTAAAACAGTAAGAACTGCTATTCCAAAAGGAGACAAAGTTCCACCTATATCTATTGGTGATAATCCTGTAACACATACAGCACTACATGAAATAAAAAATGAATCTATAAGGCTTATAATCTTTCCATTCTTGTGACTTATTGGTAAATAAAGAAGTATTGCACCTGTTAAAATAATTAAGGCAAATCCTATTATTAATTTTCTTCCAGGGGGCATTTTCTTTAATTTTGATATAATCAAATTCATAAATTAGATTATACATTTAAGTCGCTAAATTGGCAAGATAAGAAAAAAATAACCTCAATCATATAAATGATTGAGGCCTTATAATTACTAATTGATGCAACTAAAACTATTTAGATTGTTCTAATGCTAATGTTCTTGTTGTTAAATCACATACTTCAGTTGGACCGTAGTATTGGATAGCACCAGGGAATTTGAAGCATGTATTTATTGACCATTCTTCTCTGTGTTCTGCAAAGAATTTGAAGGGTTTTCCATCAAGTTCAACAAGTGCTTTCTTTATAACAGGTTTTAATTCGCCGTTACGTTGTTCCATGTTCATCATCATTGTGATTGGAATACCACCAGCAACCCATTCGGCAGCAGGAGCTGATAAGTTTTTAACACTTGATAGATAACCAGATACACCAGATGCAATAAGCATGAATGCATTATAACCTAAGCTATAGCAGTAATCAGCATCAAAGTTTGATGGGAATGCACAACGGCCTTCATAACCAAAGAAATGATTTAAGCCACTAAATTTACCATTGTATTTGCCATCTTTTTTCATTGATTCAAGCTTTATTCCAACCATTTCGATTAACATTTTATCAGTTTCAATTCTTGAAACTTGAACGTTTCCGTGTGGATCTCTATCCATAAGAAGTTGCATTCTAATACCTGCAGGTAGAATAGAGAATACATCAGCACTGTTCTTTGTAACATTCTTAAGAATGAATGCAACCTGTTCATCAGTTGTAGTTAATGCACCATAAGCAGCAGTTTCTTTAGCTAATAGATCATTTAACTCACCAATCAAAGCTTTTACTTCTGGAATAAATTCTACAAGACCTTCAGGGATTATTATGACACCAAAGTTATTTTTGTTTGCAGCTCTCTTTGCCACAACTGTAGCTATATAATCTACAACGCCAGAAAGAGAAGTTTCATTTTTTTCGATTTCTTCACTTATTAAGCAAATATTTGGTTGTGTTTCAAGAGCACATTCAAGAGCAATATGGGATGCAGATCTTCCCATAACTTTAATAAAGTGCCAGTATTTTTTAGCTGAGTTAGCATCACGTTCAATATTACCGATTAATTCACTGTAAGTTTTTGTTGCAGTATCAAATCCGAAGGAGATTTCAATGCTATCATTTTTTAAATCACCATCAATTGTTTTAGGACAACCAATAACTTGAATTCCAGCCTTTTGTGCTAAGAAATATTCAGCAAGTACAGCAGCGTTTGTATTAGAATCATCACCACCGATGATTATTACAGCTTTAACACCATATTTTTCACAAGTTTTTTTAGCTTGTTGGAATTGTTTTTCTGTTTCTAGTTTTGTTCTACCTGAACCTATGATATCAAATCCACCAGTGTTACGGTATTCTGCTAAGAAAGAAGCAGTAATTTCCACTGTGTCATCATCAATGATACCACTTGGGCCACCTTTAAAACCATATAATTTATTTTTGGGATTAGCTTTTTTAATTGCATCAAATAAACCACTGATAACATTGTGTCCACCAGGTGCTTGACCACCAGAAAGGATAACACCAACATTGCGTTGTTTTCTAATTTCGTCGTTTTTGCCTTTAGCAAAGGAGATTTTCTCAATACCGCATGTGTTAGGAAATAATGCTGCAATTTTATCAGCATCTGCTTCTGGTTGAGTTGTTTCGCCTTTAACAGCAACAATTTGATCAATTGCTTCTCTTAAAATTGAAGGTAGTTTTGGTGCATAGTCATAACGTGCTTTCTGTAGTGGTGAAAGGTTCATAAATTTTAGACTCCATTATCTAATAGTATTTTTAAAGATAAAACATAATGGTTTTACTTCTTCTAAAAGATATCTTTTTATAGATAGATTTTCAAGAGTTATTTTAAAAGTAGCGAGTAGTACTTATCATTTTTTTATAATTTGTAGTAATATATAATTATATACGACAATTACAAATAAAGATTTTAGAGATATATAAAAACAAAATAGGGGAATTTATGAAAGTATTAGTTGATGCAGATTCACTACCAAAAGCAGTTAGAAGTATAGTAATAAAAGCGGCAATCAAAAGAAATTTAGATATTACCTTTTGCAGTGACCGATTTTTAAAAGATATACAATCTGCATATAACACACACACATCATTGCTTCGAAAGATTGCAAAAGAAAATGGTATATCAGAAAAGGAAGAACTTACTAAAATAAAAAGCTCTATAAAGCAGATAGTTGTTGAAACAGGAGATGATAGTGCTGATGATAAGATAGTTGAAATTGCAGAAAAGGATGACCTTGCAATAACTCATGATATTCCACTTTCTGATCGACTAGTAACAAACGGTGTTATGGTTATTAATGATAGAGGAGCCATCTACACTGAGGATAATATCAAAGCAAGATTATCTCTTCGAAATGCTATGACAGAATTAAGAAGCTATGGAGTTAATTTAGAAAAGAATGGTTCAATGAGTCAAAAAGATGTAAAGGCATTTGCTGATGCCTTTTCAAGAACGCTAGATAACATGGAAAGAAATAATGATTAATTGATGCAAAGCTAAATGTTTTTCAATAATATTTATTATGAAGAAAAACATTTTAGTAATTTACAATGATAGCATTAAAGAAAATAAGCTTAAAAAAATTTTGCTTAGATCTAGCATCCTAGAAAACTGTACCTTTAAATCTGATTTAATAGAGGATGTAGAATCATTTGATATTATCTTAACTCACATCAATGATTTTAAATATTTAGCCGAGTTTAAAATATTTGCACGAAAAATATCAAGCATTCCTGTGTTGAATATAATAGATGAAGGAGAGCTTGAGCTATTCAGTTTGATAGAAGATCGATCTTTTAAGGTTATAAAAATTGATTTTACAATAAGAGGTTGTCTTAAAAAAGATATAAAAATTCTTCAAAATAATCTGAGTGAAAAAATTCATTTCACTGATAGAGAAAAGCAAATCCTTGACTTCATTACCCAAGGAATGAGTGTTGATGATATCTCTCTAAAATTGGGAATTTCAACAAAGACCGTCATAACTCATAAAAGGAATCTTTTTATAAAAACAAATGTTCATTCTACCAATCAATTGATGCTCTGGTCCTTTGATAGAATATAAAAACAAGCTAACAAAAAAGTAGGGAAGAATAATCTTCCCTACAAAACAATATTTATCTTAATCTTTTTCAATTATTGTGGATAATCAAAAATTTTATTTTTTAGAATTCTGCATTTCCTACAGTTCTTGGGTAGGGAATGACGTCACGAATATTTTCAATACCAGTAACATATTGAACAATTCTTTCAAAGCCAAGGCCAAAGCCTGAGTGTGGAACTGTGCCGTATTTACGTAAATCTAAATACCACCAGTAATCTTCTGGATTCAAATCTAATGCTTTCATTCTATTTGTTAGTAGATCATAATCTGATTCTCTTTCACTACCACCAATGATTTCACCTAAACGAGGCACAAGAACATCCATGCCACGAACAGTTTTTTCATCATCATTCATCTTCATATAAAAAGCTTTAATTTCTTTAGGATAATCTGTAACAATTACCGGTCTCTTGCAGTGCACCTCTGTTAGATATCGCTCATGTTCTGTTTGAATATCTGTTCCCCAATGAACTGGGTATTGGAAGCTGTCATTGTTCTTTTCTAGAACTTCAATAGCTTCTGTATACGTCATATGAGCAAATGGAGTATTTACAACATGTTCAAGATTTTCCTTTAGACCTTTTTGAACAAACTTTGAGAAGAATTCAATATCTTCGCTGCATTCATTCAAAGCTTTTTGAATAATGTATTTCAAGAACTGCTCAGCAACTTCCATGTTTAACGTTAGATCACAAAAAGCCATTTCAGGTTCAATCATCCAAAATTCTGCTAGGTGTCTTTGTGTGTTGGAGTTTTCTGCTCTAAAGGTTGGGCCAAATGTATAAATGTTCTTTAGTGCCATTGCATAGGTTTCACCTTCAAGCTGACCACTTACAGT
This sequence comes from uncultured Spirochaetaceae bacterium, assembly GCA_964457975.1. Classification (GTDB taxonomy): domain Bacteria; phylum Spirochaetota; class Spirochaetia; order Sphaerochaetales; family Sphaerochaetaceae; genus Pleomorphochaeta. Next base: position 37,033 of record CAYWGU010000011.1, read on the forward strand.
TAGGTTTGCTATCTTACCAAAGAAATCTTTAGAATAATCGACAGAACCCTCTTTTGTTTTTGGAACATTGTTTAAATCAAGCGTTGTTACCTGGAACATCTCGCCTGCACCTTCTGCATCACTTGTACTGATTAGAGGAGTATTAACATAAACAAATTGGTTGGTTTGGAAGAATTCATGAACACCGAAGGCTAGGTTGTTTCTAACTCTCATTGCAGCGCCAATTAAATTGGTTCTAGCTCTCAAGTGAGCAATCTCTCTTAGATATTCTTTTGTATGTCTTTTTTTCTGCAATGGATAATCTGCAGCTGCAGCACCAATTAGTGAGAAATCATTTGACTGCATTTCTGTAGTCTGGTTTCCGCCACCACTTTCTACCATTGGGCCATTACAAATAACAGATGCGCCTGTATTTATATTAGATAGCTCATCGGCTTGATTTTCATCAAGTTGGGCCTTATCAATAACAATTTGTAATCCCTTGAGGCATGAACCATCGTTCAACTCAAGGAAGCAAACAGTTTTGCTGTCACGTTTTGTACGTACCCAGCCTTCTGCCGTGACCATCTCTGGTCCCGGAGCTCTTTTTAGTAAATCTGAAATTCTATCTTTCATTTTACGCTCCTTGAAATTATTTTGTATTATCTATTCTTTAGTGTAAATTGGTCAAGTAATTTTGACCAAATAAAAGTACTATATTAGGTTTTGTTATTTATTACAAATCTTTTGGAAAATTTATACTTGATTGTTAGTATTAATTTTCGAATTGAAAACCTGCATGGATGAGAGATTTTCTAATATCTTGGATATGTTCTTTATTACGAGTTTCAACTTCAAGTGATAATGTACAGCTATTTAAATCTTTTCCCTCTCCAGATCTATCATGGTGAACTGATACAACGTTACCGCCAGTTGCTGCAATGATACAAGAAACCTCTTCAAGCTGTCCTGGTTTATCAGATAGGTCAAGAGTAAATTTTGCACTACGCCCTGATGTAAGCAACCCACGACTTATAACACGTGAAAGTATTGTTACATCAATGTTACCACCACTAATCAAGCAAACAGTATTCTTGCCTTTAAGTGGAACCTTATTAAACATTGCTGCAGCAACAGATACTGCCCCTGCACCTTCGGCAACAAGTTTTTGTTTTTCCATCATTGCAAGAATTGCAGTTGCAACTTCATCATCAGTTACTGTTACAATTTTATCCACATATTTTGATACCAATTCAAAGGAAACATCCCCAGGTGTTTTTACAGCAATACCATCAGCAATAGTTGAAACACCATCGAGTGTTTGAATTGCACCGTTGCAGATTGAGTTGTACATGCTTGCAGCACCTGTTGCTTGAACGCCATAAATTTTGCATTCAGGTTTCAAGGATTTAATTGCAAAGGCAATGCCACTTATTAAACCACCACCACCGATAGGAACAATTACAGAATCAACATCACTTAGTTGTTCAAGAATTTCAAGACCAATAGTTCCCTGTCCGGCTATTACCATTTTATCATTAAAGGGATGTATAAATTCCATTCCAGTTTCATCTCTAAGTTCAATAGCTCTTTTATAAGCATCATCATAAACACCTTTAACAAGTTCCACTTGAGCTCCATAACTTCGAGTAGCCTCTACCTTAGAAATAGGTGCTCCTTCTGGAATGCATATAATTGATTTAATGTTATGCTTTTGGGCTGCAAGGGCAACACCTTGAGCATGGTTACCAGCTGAACAGGCAATAACACCTTTCTTTTTTTGTTCATCTGATAGTTGAGAAATTTTGTAATAAGCCCCTCTCACTTTGAAGGAACCTGTAACTTGTAAGTTTTCAGTTTTTAAGAAAACTTCATTATCTGGAAAAATAACAGGAGCTCTAAAGAGATCTGTTTTTCTAGCTACATCTTTTAATACATATGCTGCATGGTAAATTTTATCTAAAGTCATGAGCGCTATTTTATATTAAAATACCAATATATAAAAGAAATTACGATAAAATATATTAAAATATTATAATCAAAGGAACGAATATAGCTAGAAAATAATAAAAAGTCTTATTTGTATGTAATTTGTGTGTATTTGCTTCCAAAATTGGTTTTTTAATGATTTGTGTTGAAAACATTTAGTATCTATTATAATAGATGCATGATATATTAATTTTTAATATAAAAATAGCTAATTATAAGTTTTTATTTACAAAACCTGTCCAAGTGTTAATATTGACATATTGACTAAGAGTGTAAATATAAATATATTATAACTACACAAGGAGACAATTATGACAAAAACAATTGCCCAAATGTTTTTAGAAAAAACAACCCTTTACCCAAATTTAGACGTTCAAATGGAAAAGAACAAAAAAGGTGTTTTTCAATCTACAACATATAAACAACTAGAAGTAAAAGTTTTTCAGCTTGCACTAGCTCTTAAAACAATGAACATTAAAAGACAACAAATCATAGGACTTATATCTGATAACTGTGCAAAATGGATGTTAAGTGATTTAGCTATTCAAATGCTAGGTGCAATAGATGTACCACGTGGATCAGAAGCTACAGATAATGAATTGGTGCAAATTCTATCTGAGGTACAATCTGAGGTTGTTTTTGTTCAAAATGAAAAATTCTTAAAAAAGATTTTATCACTTGAAGAAGATCTTTCATTCATTAAAACCGTTGTTGTAATGGAATCAGAGAGTTATGAAAATGTTGATTCAGATATTAATGTTTTGTATCTTGATAAATTGTTAGAAAAAGGTGAGAGCATTATTTCCTCAGATATCAATGCAAAAGACCAAATATTGGAAGAAGTTGCTAAAGGTAAGGCTGAAGAACTATGTACAATTATTTTTACAAGTGGAACAACAGGAGCATGTAAAGGTGTTATGCTCACACAAGATAATTTTATTTTTGAAGTTGAAAGAGTATCTCGTTTTATAAAAGATAAACTTCAACCTGGACAAAGATGGTTATCTGTTCTTCCTATTTGGCATTCCTTTGAAAGAGCTGTTGATTATACAATTCTTTGGAATAGCAACTGTATATGTTATAGCAAACCAATTTCTAAAATAATGTTAAAAGACTTCCAAACTGTGAATCCTCATTGGTTTCCATCGGTTCCCCGTGTTTGGCAGGTTATATACCAAGGCGTTGTCAGAAAGATTTCCAAGCAAAAAGGCATTAAGAAACTTATGGCTAATTACTTCATGGGTAATTCTGTAAAGTGGAAGAAAGGCTACAATAAAGTTAATGGACTTCTTCCTCATACAAAAAATAGCAATCCAAGATTTATTGAAGTTTTAAGTGGCCTACCTTCAATGGTAATTCGTTATCCATTATATAAGATGGGGCAGAAGATGGTTTTTGATAATGTTAAAACTGCTCTTGGAACGAACTTTATCTGTGGTATAAGTGCAGGTGGCTCAATGCCTAAAGGTATTGATACATTCTTCAATGCAATTGGAATAGTACTACTCGATGGTTATGGAATGACAGAAACCTCTCCTGTAATTGCAGTTAGAGATTACTCTCATCCTTTATTGGGTGCAATGAAAGTTTGTGATGATACACAAATAAGAGTAATCGGTGAAGATGGTAGAGAAGTAGCGAAAGGTGATAAAGGTGTTCTTTTTATAAAAGGACGTCAAATCATGAAGGGTTATTACAATAATCCTGAGGCTACAGCTAAAATACTTAGTGCTGATGGATGGCTTAACACAGGTGATCTTATTGTTGAAAGCAATGAAGGTGCAATATCTGTTGTAGGTCGTGCAAAGGATACCATTGTACTAGCTGGTGGTGAAAACTTGGAACCTGTTCCAATTGAAGGAAAGCTTAGCGAAGTAGAATTCATTGAAAGTGCAATTGTTATTGGACAGGATAGAAAGTATGTAAGTGCTTTGATTGTTCCAAATATGATAGCTATTAAAGATTATTTTAAATCTTTAAACGAGACTGTTAAAAGGGATTTTAATAAAGATGAAATAAAATTTTTAATTCAAGCTAGAATCAATGAGAAAGTTTCTGAGAAGTTTGGCTTCAAACCTCATGAATTGATTTCACGAATTACTATATTGGATAAACCTTTTGAAATTGGTGCAGAGTTAAGTGCAAAGCAAGAGTTAAAAAGATTTGAGATTGAAAGAATATATTTACAATTGATAAATTTAATGTATGCTAGGTAAAACAGAGCAAAATTAAATTTAGATTTACAAAAGCTTGGATATATTGTCTGAGCTTTTGTTTTCTTGAGGTTACATTATACTTTTTTATTAATTACATTAGAAAAATACGTATATATCTTTGAATTATGGTATTTAAGGATTATATTACCCTGATTAGTTATATATAACTAGTAACTTAAATGTTAAATAAACTAATTTTAAAAGGATTAATTTTTATTTTTTACTTGAAGAGTAAGTGCTACCTATTATATATTTATGTATAAGGATGATTAGATGATTCAAATAATTGGAACCAAGAAATGCAAAGAAACCGCCAAAGCTATTAGAGCTTGTAAGGAACGAGGAATAGCCTTTCAACTTGTTGATTTAAATGAACGAGAATTAGCAAGTGGAGAATGGAACAATATATTCCAACACTATGATGGTGAACTGCTTATTGATACCAATAGCAAAATTTATAAAAAGAAAGGTTTTTCTTATATGGAATATGATTCACAAGAAGAGCTAATTGAAAATCCTTTAATGATGAAAACTCCTATACTCAGACAAAAAGGTAAGGTTTATGCCGGGTTTGATCTTGATGTTTTAGAAGAATGGAGTAAGAATTAATGGGAGTTTTTCATGCAGTTCTAAGCTCAGGCTCCTGTGGTAATTGCTATGTGTTTTATGATGGTGATACTGCAATACTAATTGATCAAGGGTTTTCTCTAGTAGAATTAAGACGCCGTCTTACAAAGGTAAAGGTTCCAGTTAACAATATACAAGCTGTCTTTTTAACACATTTCCATCCAGATCATTCAAAAGGACTTGGAGTTATAGCAAGAAAAATGCAACTCCCGCTTTACATAAATGAGGCTGCAGTAGAAGGTGAATCACAGGTGTTTACAAAGTTAAATCTTCCACCTCAATGTGTTAGAACCTTTTCTACAGGAGAAATAACAAGTGTTGGTAACTTTAATGTTATTGCATTTAAAACAAATCATGACAGCAAAGGTTCTGTAGGCTACTTTATTGAAAATGGTGATACTCGTATAACACTTATAACTGATACTGGTATTGTAAATGAGGCAATGATGGAATTTGCTCAAGATAGTGATTACCTTTTTTTGGAGGCTAACTACGACAAGCATATGCTAATAAATGGACCTTATCCTAAATTTCTTAAAAATAGAATTGATGGTAATTGGGGACATTTATCAAATGATCAAGCTATTAATTTTATTAAAGATAGTGGATTTCATGGAAAAGTAGTATACTTTATACATCTCTCAACAACCAATAACAAAGTTGAAATAGTTGATGAAATTGCAGAATATGAATTATCTGGCATGAAATGCATAACATGTCCTAAAGGTGAGTTGATAATAACAAGTGAGGAAACAATTGAATAAGAAGAAAAAGAAAGCAAAAGAAAAAGCCAAGAGAATGGAAGTAATGACTTATAAAAAATGCTTATCCATTAAAAGAGAAGATGGTCTTAGAATGAGGTGTGTTGATAAATTTACAATGCCAGCTGCTTTGCGTTGTACTGTTAGTCGTAACTTTAAACGCCCTTTTATGAGTACCTATAAAAGTGGTGAAGTTTTAACTTATGGGATGTTTAATTTCTTGGTACAAAATCAGAGTGCATATCTTGCAAATCATGGTATTGTAAAGGGTGATAAAATCTCAATAATTGGTGAATCTAGTCCTTACTGGATGGTTAGCTATTTTGCAATAACTTCCCTTGGTGCTATAGTAGTTCCTATTTTACCTGATTTTTCTTCCAAAGAAATGATTAAAATTTTAGCTCATTCAGAAGCAAAATCTGCAATAATATCATCAAAATATTATGAGAAAATTTTACCCTTTATAAAGGAAAATAATGAGTTAATAATAAGACTTGATGATTTATTTCATATTCCTTCAAACATTTTAAGTGACATTGAAAATTCAAAGAATTTTTCAGAGGCTGCAGGTGTTGATGTAACTAAATATAAAAGAAAAATTGCTGATGATAAGCTATTAGTTGAATTTGAAAAAAATGTTTTAGAAGAAGATCTTGCATCTATTATTTATACAAGTGGAACAACAGGTACCAGCAAGGGTGTTATGCTAACACATAAAAATCTTGTTTGGAATGGTGATATTAGCAGTGATGGGTATATAAATATTAAACCACGTTATAAGTTTTTATCAATACTTCCTGTATCACATGTGTATGAATTTACTGCAGGTCAGCAATTAGCAATGATGAATGGAGCTCAGATAATTTTCCTTGGAAAACCACCTGCACCTAGTATATTGCTTCCAGCACTTGAAGATGTAAGGCCTCAGGTAATATTCTCAGTTCCGTTATTAATGGAAAAGGTATATAGATCATCTGTAGCCCCAACACTTCGTAACAACAAAACCATTGCTTCATTGATTAAGAATCCTTTAACAAAGGGAGCTGTTTCAAAGCTTATAGGCAGAAAGTTGATGGTTGCTTTTGGTGGACGAGTTAAGTTCTTTGGTCTTGGTGGTGCACCACTTGATGCTGAAGTTGAAAACTTTTTATATGCTGCAAAATTTCCATATGCTATAGGTTATGGATTAACTGAAACATCTCCTATGATTGCTGGATGTTCTGCTAGACATAGAGATCATGTAAGAGGCACAATTGGTAAGATTGTACCAAATACTACCATAAAATTTGAAAATGCAAATCCAAAAACTGGTATTGGTGAGATTCTTGTAAAAAGTCCAGCTGTTATGAAAGGATATTATAAGAATGATGAGTTGACATCTGAAGTAATGACTGAAGATGGATTCTTTAGAACAGGAGATCTTGGTATTATTATTAAAAAACGATTGTCACTTAGAGGTCGTTCTAAAACCATGATTCTTGGTTCAGGTGGAGAAAACATATATCCAGAATCAATTGAAAGCTTGATTAATAATAAAGATTTTGTACAGGAATCTCTTGTTGTACCTGATGGTACAGGACTTATTGCGCTTATCAAAATAGATATAGAATCTTATGCTAAGATTTCAAAGCTATCAATGGCAGATGCAAAAGATGGTGCAAATGAATATATCAATAAATTGAAACGAGATATAAACAAGGAATTGAGTGCTTTCTCAAGAATTTATGATGTAAAACTTCAAGAAGAGCCTTTTGAAAGAACACCAACCCAAAAAATTAAACGTTTTATCTATTCCAAAGCAGGAATCGGTAAAAATAAAGATGAAAAGAAAAAATAGACTTACCAAATAGTACAAAATATAGAGAAAGAAAAGATTTTATTGCTTTCTTTCTCTTTTTGTTTACCTTCGTATTGGTTTTCTATTAACCGTTAGATTATCGATATATATTATAATTAATTCAATGCTTCGATCTATAAACCATTGCCAAAGAAATTTTTAAAGTTGAAATAATTGGTGATTTTTGTTGAACCTTGTTGAAATTGATTTTGCAATTCAAGTATAAAATTTATTTTTGATAATAGAAATCCAAGTATTTAATAGTTTTAATGATTTTTCTATAAATTGTTTATAGGTCTTAACTATTTGTCGGTTCCTTTGAATTTGTATTTCTAAGGATTTGAAGATAAGGTGATTCTTTGAATTTTATTAATGATTGATGCTCCAATTAACATTTTTTTAAATAGCTTTCGAAAGGAAAACATAAAAGAGCTACAAGGTTTTTAGTTTTGTATTATTATACATAATTAACCACTAATTCCATATAAAAAGTACATATCTAAAGCATTTTGTAGTGACAATGGGTAGTTTGTTCTTTTTACAAGGTTATTAACAAATAAAATTACCATACTATGTAAGTAAGTATTACTTTTAAATGAATATTTTTTTTTAACTTGAAGAGTTAGTAATACCTGTTATATATTTAGAATATAAGGATGATTAGATGAATCAAATAACTGGAATTGAAAAATGAAAGTAACCTCCAAAGTAGTTTGAGCTTTTAAGGAAAGAGTAATTGCCTTTCAACTTGATGATTTCAATGAAAGAGAATTAGCAAGTGGAGAATGAAACAATATATTCCAACAACATGATGGTAAATTGCTTATTGATACCAATAGTAAAATCTATAAAAGAAAGGTTTTTATTATATGCAATGTGATTTTCCAGAAGAGCTAATTAAAAATCCTTTAATGCTGAAATCTCTTATGCTTATAAAAATGGTAAGATTTAAGAGGGTTTGATTTTGATGTTTTAGAAGTATGGAGTGAGAACCAATTGATATTTTTCATGCAGTTTTAAGTCCATGCTCTTGTGATAATTGTTATATGGCCTAGAGGGGAATTGATGGTAACAAGTGAGGAAATAAATGAATAAGAAGAAAAAGAAAGAAAAATCCAAGAGAATGGAAGTGATGACTTATAAAAAATGCTTATCCATTAAAAGAGATGATGGCCTTAGAATGCGATGCGTTGATAAATTTACAATGCCAGCTGCTTTGCGTTGTACTGTTAGTCGTAATTTCAAACGTCCTTTTATGAGCATTTATAAAAGTGATGAAGTTTTGACCTATGGTAAGTTTAATTTTATGGTACAAAATCAAAGTGCATACCTTGCAAATCATGGAGTTGTAAAGGGCGATAAGATTTCAATAATTGGTGAATCTTGTCCTAACTGGATGATAAGCTATTTTGCAATAACCTCACTTGGAGCAATAGCTGTTCCTGTTTTACCTAACTTTTCTACAAAAGAAATAAATAGAATTTTAACCCACAGTGAATCAAAAGGTGCAATAATTACCTCAAAGTATTATGAAAAGATTTTACCCTTTATAAAGGAAAATAATGAATTAATAATTAGACTTGATGATTTATTTCATATTCCTTCAAGCATTGTATGTGATGTTGAAAAATCGAAGAATTTTTCTGAGACAGCAGGTTTTGATGTAACAAGATACAGACGAAAAATTGTTGATGATAAGTTATTAGCAGAATTTGAAAAAAATGTTTTAGAAGAAGATGTTGCTTCCTTAATATATACAAGTGGAACCACTGGTGCGAGTAAGGGTGTTATGTTAACCCATAAAAATCTAGTTTGGAATGCTGATATTTGCAGTGATGGATATATAAAAATCAAAACACGTTATAAGTTTTTATCAATACTTCCAGTAGCACATGTATATGAATTTACAACAGGACAGCAATTGTTAATGATGAATGGAGCACAGATTATTTTTCTTGGAAAACCACCTTCACCTAGTATATTGCTTCCAGCTCTTTTGGAGGTGAGGCCTCAAATTCTATTAACAGTTCCTTTATTAATTGAAAAGGTATATAGGTCAGCAGTAGCTCCAACACTTCGTAACAATAAGACAATTGCGGCCTTGTTAAAGAATCCTTTAACAAAAGGGGCTGTTTTAAAGCTTATAGGTAGAAAGTTGAAGGTGGAATTTGGTGGACGTGTAAAGTTCTTTGGAATCGGTGGTGCCCCACTTGATGGTGAAGTTGAAAACTTTTTATATGATGTAAGATTTCCATATGCCCTAGGATATGGATTAACTGAAACATCACCAATGATTGCTGGATGTTCTGCAAAGCATTCAGATCATGTTAAAGGTACACTTGGTAAACTTGAACCTAATACCTCTGTAAGAGTTGAAAATCCTGATCCAATAACTGGTATTGGTGAGCTTCTAGTAAAAAGTCCATCTGTAATGAAAGGCTATTATAAGAATGATAAGTTGACATCTGAGGTAATGAGTGAAGATGGATTCTTTAGGACAGGAGATCTTGGTTTTATTACTAAAAAACGATTATCGCTTAGAGGTCGTTCTAAAACCATGATTCTTGGTTCAGGTGGAGAAAACATATATC
>CAYWGU010000012.1:0-23810 GCA_964457975.1 uncultured Spirochaetaceae bacterium
TACAAATTATTGATGCAAATCAAACCATTAGTTGTAAACAATAATATAGAGAGACGAAACTCTCAAATCTATTGATATAAAAAGGAATCTAAATGAAGGAATCAATTATAGAAGGTGATAACAAAGCAACTGATGTTGCTTCCTATATCATCAATTATTGTCATGATCATAAAATTTCAATTACAAATCTAAAATTGCAGAAATTATTATATTTCTGTGAGGCATCTTATCTAATACACACAAAAGGGAAAAATGCATGCTTTGAACAACACATTGTTGCATGGACTTACGGCCCAGTTGTGCTTGGGATATATTTCAAATATAGCAATTTTAAATCAAATGAAATATCAGATAGCCCAGAATTAGAGACAAAACTTATAAATGAAGATGTAATTAGAACGACATTAGATGTATTTGCACCATATGATGCTTATGTTCTAGCTGATATAACTCATGCAGAAAAACCATGGAATGATGCATACAAGAATGGTAAGAATACTGTAATTGAAAAGTATGCAATCTACGAATATTTAACTACATCTAGAAAAAAGTCTAAAAAGAAATCTGATGCAAAATAACAGAGAATAACAGCTCAATCTTTATGAGAGATTTAGCTTTTATATAAAGCAGCTATTGAAGTATTAACTTAAAAAAATCTAAAATAATTTAAAATAAATTAAAGATCTAAGTTGTATCACAGAATACACAATACCTACTTTTTGCTTTTCATATGTAAGAAGAAGTTGCTCACCTTCTTGCATATAAAGGTGATTATTAACTTTTGATATCCTATAAATCAATATTACAGTCTAATAAGCTATATCATTAGCTCTTTCAGACCTTCTTTCATACTTTCTACATCAGTAGCATAATCAAGATATTCTCTTTTTGCTAACCGAAGAGGAAGAAATCGATCATATTTAAACTTACTTAAATATTCTTCTTTATCAAAATCAAAATCCATGAAGTCAAAGTCTTCATCTCTCATTTCTCTAATTGTATTTTTTAACATTTCAATTGATATGGTCCCTCGTTCAACACTTACTGAAAATTCAGTTTCTATCGATGCACGATATCCTTTTGATTCTAAGGCCAATACCAACGCTCTAAGGGCTTTTGTTCCCCTATACATGTAAAGGTGAATTATATAAGGTTCAATTTTTAATAGGCTTTTCTTACCAATTTCAAGATGGTAGAACCTTTCTCTACTTTTCTGCAATACAACTTTAGCGCCTTGATCTAAATAAGAATATTCATCTGGGTATGTTAAGACCTCTTTCATCTTAGCTACTACTCTATCACTGGTATTGAACATTCCTGTTCCTTCCCATTTTGGAACTCCACCTTCACCATCAGCAATAACTTCTGCGACAAGTTTTTCCATATCAATGTCGGTTACCTTCCATTTTTTCCCAGCTAGTACAAGTCTCTCACCAACCCTAAGTTCCTTACTTACAGTACCCAATATTTTCTCATAATTCTTGATTGTTATTTCGGATACAGTCATGAACACAGAATAGAAATCATAGAAGGAAGTAATGCCCTCTCCTCTTTCACCTAGGTTGATGGTGTTGTCTTCCATTACCTCTAGAAGGTTGTTATCAAGAGCTGTTTCAATTAAAAGGCGATAATCCTCTTGTGTTATGTCTTTCATGGGTGGAAGTGTTAATATATTTCTTGCAAGTTGTGAAGATTTTAGAGCTCCAAGACTTTTAATTGTACTTAAAGTTTGATGCAACGCAAAAAAATAAGGGTGCTTTATATATTCAAGTGGTTCTAACCAGTTTTCTCTTAATTGAAGTTCAATAATTGCTATTGTTTTTATTAAATCCAATGGTAAATAAGTAGCTGATTTCTTAAACATCCAATCTTTTCGTTTTAATACAAAAGCCATGGCTCGTCCTTGTCCTTTACGTCCAGTACGTCCAAGTCTTTGAACAAAAGAAGAGGCACTAAATACGGCACCTTCTTGAACAATCAAATCAAGCTTACCTAAATCAATTCCAAGTTCAAGTGTAACTGTTGCTCCAACACATACATTGTTAGAACTAGTTTTTAAAGCTTCCTCTGCTTCACCTCTTTGAAGTCTATCAAGAGATCCATGATGAGCATAAACCTCAAGATGTGAATTTTTTATTTCAACCAAGTCCCTCAATCCGGTAACTGTAGCTTCTACTTCTTTTCTTGTATTAGCAAAAATGATGCTACGTTTATTGCCTACCAAATTGTATATGGTCTCCAATAAAGGTTGGTCCATTTTTAAAACACCTACTTCAGAATCTTCCTTGTGAAAAGGAACCTCTCGGACAGTAAGGGATAAAGGACTGCTTTTACCTTTGGAAACACATACACTGCAGGCTCTTTTATTACCAGAGGCAAGATAGTTTGCAGCACCTTCATAGTCACTCATTGTTGCGCTAAGGCCTATATGACGAGTAGGACGCCCAATTATGCCCTCAATGCGGGCAATTAGGCTATTAACTTGCAACCCACGGGGTTCGCCTATGAATGCATGAATTTCATCAATTATAATATACCTTAAATCTCCAAAGAGGCGATTTAACCCTACACCTTGCCTCATAACAAGTGCTTCCAAACTCTCAGGAGTTATCTGGATTATTCCACGTGGATTTTTAATTATTTTCTTTTTAGGAGTTTGTAAGCTATGGCCATGCCATCTTACTACGGGGATGTCTTCATCTTCCAACAAACCATCCAATCTTTCAAATTGGTCATTGATCAATGCAATCAAAGGACTAATATAAATTACAGAAATGGTCTTTGATGGACGATTATATAGATCTGTTAAGATAGGAAAGAAAGCAGCTTCAGTCTTTCCACTAGCTGTAGCACTGGATAATAGAATATTATTTTGAGTATCCAAAATTGCAGGAATTGCTTTGTTTTGGATATCTGTTAATTCCTGCCAGTTATTACGATAAATATAGTTTTGAATGTATGGTGCTAGCTGTGAAAAATAATCCATCTAATTCCTATATAACAAATGTTGAGAATTCATCATCAATGGTGTCTTCCTGCAGTGTTTTGGTATAGGAGAAACCTTTGTTACTAAGTATTTTTTCCACACTACTATTTGGGTTTTGAAGCAATAGATTCATTACCTCAATGAAATCCCTGATAATCTCTCTAGGTGTTAATTTTGTATTTGCACCAAGTCTCGATAACTCACTTGTTAAGAATTGCTTGATGTCGTCATTATTTATTGTTGATTGACCAAACAAAGCAGAGTGTAATTCTGATAATCGCTCAAGCAATACAAATAATTCAGAATCATTAAGTCTCTTAATTGTAAGTATTGGTGATAATAAATCTTTCATTTCATTTGAAGCAAAGCTACCTTTATCAAGTCGACTTCTTAAGGCTTCATAGCTAAACACACCACGTCTTTCATCATGAAGACTCTGAGGAGTTGCTCCCATTATGATTCCAAGATTATGTGCCTTGCCCTGCAAGGTATCGTTGTACATCATCAGTAGTTTTTCAAAGTTATTTTGTCGTGCTACCTTATTTGATATTTTGGAAAGGTTTATCATTTCATCACAAAGCATCAATACACCTTTATAACCAGCTTGAACACTGAAGGTTGTAATTAGCTTGATGTAATCATACCAATCGCCATCTGTAATTATGATGTTTATTCCTAAATCTTTCTTAGCATCTCTCTTTAAACTATATTCACCTCTAAGCCATTTTAGAACATTATCCTTTCTCTCAGAATCACCTTCTTCATATGCTATGTAATAGTTTTCAAGAAGCTTTGCAAATTCAAAACCATGAACCAAATCTCTTAATTGAGCACAACTTTCATATATTCTATCAAGAATCCAACCACGTTTTTCAGCTTCACTTATATTGTTCTTTCTAGCTTCGAAGTTAAGATTGTTTATCCATTTATCAAGAATGAGAGAAAGTGCACCACCATTAGGACTGGTTTGAGTGCTCATGTTCTTTATTAGTTCTCTGTATAAAGCAAGACCTTCACTCTTTGATCCAGTTAACTTTCTGTTGGGAGCAAAATCTGCATCCAACACCACAAAACCCTTTTTTGTTACATGAGATCTGATTATGGAAAACAAGAAACTCTTACCACTACCAAATTCACCCACAATAAAACGGAAGGTAGAACCAGAATCTTCAAGTATTTCAACATCACGAAGAATGGCCTCAAGCTCATCGTTTCTTCCTACAGCAATATATTCAGCACCTTCACGCGGAACAACACCACCTCTGAGAGCATTCATTAAACTATTCGAAATTCTTTTTGGGGGTATTTTAGCCATTTTAGGTTCCTTATATATCTTAAAAAATAATAACTGCTTTATATCTTAAATAATAACATCAAATTCTCAAGCAATTAAGAATTAGTTTATATATTATATCAAAAAAAGCAAGTCGTGTACTAGTTAACATAGATTATAGTAATTTACCAGTTAACATGAATTACAAATATTTCTACATGAATATTATAATTATAATATTCATCATTATGCATCAGATATTAAAAAGGAGCCTAAAAATAGACTCCCCACTGTTTATAAATTATAATAATTAATTAAAATTTATTCTTCAGAAATAGCGTCTGTAGGACAAACATCTGCACATGCACCACAAGAGATACAAACGTCAGCGTCGATTACATATTTATCTTCACCTTCTGAAATTGCCTCTACTGGACATTCACCAACACAGGTACCACATGAAACACAAGCGTCACCAATTTTATAAGCCATAATAATGCTCCTCAATTTAATAATATTTATGCATGAATACTAGCATTTAACAAACTTCAAGTCAATAAAAAAATGAAAATATTAATTAAATTACTTTTATCTAATTTTTTGTTATACAAGCACTTATAGCGAGACCTCTTTGTTATGCAATGCAAACAAATCATTTAATTAAATAGATTTAGTAAATATCTATTAATGGTTCATTTAGGAAAATATCATAAATAAATTGAATATAATAAATTGGTACTATTTTTTCTTGAATATTATTATTACAAAGGACTAAATAAAGGCTGATGCATTAAAACGGACTATACTGCCAATATTTTACTAATTAAACTGAATGTAAATAAGTGCATTCTTTTTTTAACATCTAGATTTTCATCATGTATAGTATTGAAATAATCATTAAGAGAAATCTAAAAACAGAAAAGTATTCCAAATGCAAAAAACTCTAAAATTACACAAATAGGAAAATCCCCACTATATCTTTCATTATGATGTTTAACAAAAATTAATTTGCTATTGTGAGTAAGTTCTCTATTTATATTTTTGTTAAATTTGTGTATTCGACTCTATATGTGGATTAGAGCCTAAATACGTTTCGTGTAAGTCCCTTTGCTAACTTAAATTTTCGGTTACTAAGAGGGGTTTTTATATTGCTGCAAACCAAAAGCACTGTACCTATCAAATTTTCTATGTTTCTGAACTCGTAAGCTCTGCGAATACATAATTTAATTTTGTTATTTGGAGCTTCTGTTTTTGCATTACTAATCTTGTAAGTGCTGATTGCTATTATTGCATTATAATGACGTTTTATCTTTTTTCACATGTAGCATCATTTACAATACAACAAACTTTCAAATTTGTTATACGTTGCAGAAACTAAAATGACATTCCAGTAAAACTATCATAGAAACACCAACAAAGCTTTCATAGGTTCTTCATTCGCCAAAGAAATAATTAGCGCGTTAAGCACCATATTGCTTTAAATTAAGTCACAATTGAAGAAATCTGTTGTTTCTAAGACTAAGACAGTTAATTTGATGATTTCAAGGAATCAATCTTAGAAGATTTTTCCTTTGTTGCATTATGGTTTTTCTCGATTTCATTTACAAGATCCATTATTATTATGGTTGGAAGAATAATTCTTCCACAAGGAAAATTGGATGTTATAGAAGAAATATGACCACGAAGAGTACTATACAAAATCGAACAGCCGTTTATTCGTATAAGTCTTTGCATTTCATCCTCGGGAGTTTCTTCAGGAAAAGTGAAAAACCCTTCTATTTGAATATCAATATTTAACCCACCAAAATTATCTTGTGGAGTTTGTTTTAATAAAAAATCTAATCTATAGAACTCAGGTTTTTATCATCTACAAACACATTGTAATTAATTTTTAAGTTTCCAATATTTGTTGGATTTTTTGGACCATCTTTCCACTCTAAAAGTAATTTTAAAAAAAAATAATTACCAAGTTGAATACTACTCTTTGTCATAACAATTCCTTATAATACTATGAAGCTAAACATGTAGAATCAAAATGAAGATCTTTATCGACTCTTAGTGAATCACAGCAAGGTACAAATGTATTCTTTTCTGAAAAATAACTATCTTCAGGATATTAGTTTTCTGGAGTTTTTGGGTATATATCAATTTGTAAATTTGAATCTAAAGCACATGCAATATGGGCAATAGAATCGATTGTAAGATTTGTTTTTTCTTTTAGTATACGGGATATATATTGTTTTGATTTTCCTAGTTTATGTGCTAACTCCAACTTACTAATTTTTTTTTCTTCCATGATGCACAAAATATCGTTAATTAGTTTTCCTTTTGTAACATCACTAATAAAACCAGGATCATTTTCTAAATTTAAATCTGGTAATTTTTCTATTTCTTGTAATAGTTGTACTGTCGTAGTCATTTTTTTCTCCTTTTAATGAGAATCATATACCCTCTTTAATTTTTCTGCTTTATCAAAAGCTGCATTTTGTTTCTTTCTTTTCGAGGTAGTCTTGTTATATGTATTTGTACATATTATTATGTGATTGTCTTTTCCCAAAAACCCAAATAGTCTATAACTACCTTTATTTGCTTTATACTCCAAAATATCAGGGTTAGTTTTCCCCGTGTTTAAGCGTCGTCGATCCTTAAGCAGCATAGTTGATTTAAACTAAATCACCAAAGTAGTCAAAAGTATTATAAAATCTTCTTGGATATTGAGTCTTACCTTAAGTAGTTCTTCAAGGACCTTCGAGGTACCATCTATTTCTAGTAACTCAAACTTAAAACACCCATCAGAAATCCCAGGACAAAGTTTTTCAGGAAAAGGAATAGTCTTTACTATGCTACCCAATGGTAGAGACCTAGTACATTTAAGTCAACTTATAAATTGACTTTGTAAGAATTAATACTACTTACCTTTCTAGCCTGTTACCTAGATTCTTCATGCGTACTATGAAAAGAATCTCGGGACTGTTGGAAATCTGTTGGAAATTCACTTCAAGTTGATAACTTGTTTCTCTCATATTCATATTTCTTATTTGTCTCAAATATTAAATTCAAAAGGATTGAATGACTAGATGCTTTTTCTTTTTATAGAGATTTTAACTGCTATTTGATTCTGATCTCTTACCATTCAATGGGTATAGGTGTTCTCTAATTAAGGGATCAATCTAGTCTAAGTTAGGTAAGCCAATACTCTTTGTTCGTGTCTTTCAGGCTCATCTACTAATACCATCTATTAATCATAATAAAAGTTGAAAGAACTTAATATCTATAAGTCATCTCTTTCTTATCATCTTACTAAAGTAAGCCCTTTACTTGATATATGCCATCTGGACTATATCTAAGACGTCTCTTTAGAGGATAATTTTATTCTAGAGTTAATCTACTCTTATTCTGGTTCAGTTACCTTTGCAACAATAGGGTAATCCTTCCATTTTATGTCTTATTAGATATAGATAATATTTATGCATTCTTGCAACTGTCTACAATATGGCTACAGACCCACTTTTTAATATAAATACCCTAGAAATTTTTGTCTAAAGAATTTTCTAAATCTTCCAGTATCTCAGTAAAGTCTAAGTTTCCTACATAGGGGATTCCTGAATAATTCCCATTTAAGTATTTATTTTGGGCATAATTATTTTTTTTAGTGTGAGAACTATAATCATCAACAGTTACAATTTCTTTATTTCCCTTTGCATCAGCCGTTATTATGTATATAGCTTCATTTGAAAACAATTTCATTAAGGAAGTATTGTGCGTAGTTGCAATAAATTGTCCATTAATAGTTTCAACCAATGATTCTTGAAATAATTTTATAATCTCAATCACAAGTAAATCATGTAATCCCCTATCCAATTCATCAATTAGGACTGTACCACCCCTTAAAGCAGAAAAAAGATAAGGAACCATTTCAAGCAAATTATGAGTTCCGGAAGATTCAAGTTCAAACGGAATATCAACTAAAGCGTCATAAATATTTTTTTGAACAAATAACTCATATTTCTCAATATTTTTTTCATCAGGAGTAATTTTATAATAGACCTTTTTTATATCTGAATATAACTGTGTAAAAAATGTATTCAATAATTTTTCAAAACTCTGTAACTCTTTGTATTTCTTTTCTTCAATTGTACCCTTTTCTAAATTGGCTAAAAATCCATAAGGTGCTGAAATAAAAGATTTTTCTAAATCTCTACCTTTATACAATGCTATAGATTTATTAAACCAATCTAATACAATTAATAAATTTTTATTTATTTTAGAATTAACATAATCACAATTTTTACTTTCTAATTCATTAAAAAGAATACTCATAAAACTATGATTTCCCCAATATTGTTTTATGTTTTCAGTTAATTCCTTTCTATATGTTAAATCAAAAAAATTGAATTATTCAGCCTGATATTATTTGAATTAATTGAAAAGATTTCTCCACTCCTTTCTTTTATAACAAATTTAAGAGTTTCATTAATTATTTGGGTGTCGTTAAATTCTAAAGAATAGGTACCTTCTTTACCTTCTAGATAAAAGCCAAATTCAAGTTTTAAATTTTCTGTGGCTCCAAGCATTTTATATTCTTTTATTAAATCTTCAATAGAGAAGGATTGTTGCTTAAAAAGCTCTGCAAATATTTTTTTTCTAGTTAACTCTGTTGTTGTTGAAATAATATCATTCAGGTTATTATCACAAAGTTTCTTTAATTTTTCTTGGTATTTTAACGTATCAAAAGTGTTATAAAGGAACAAGAAGGAAGACATTAAATTTGACTTACCTGCACCATTTTCGCCATAAATAAAAGCAATTTTCTTTGGTATATTGTGCTTACCTTTTAAAGCTATAAATGAAAGCATCTTAATTCTCCTAACATTGTTAATTTTCTTATTAGTCTCAATCCTCGTCAAAGTCTAAATCAAACGACCCAAATTCAGGAACAGCACCATACCTTCCATCTAAGTAGGCTTTGCTTAAAATTTGATCGAAATGAGGGTTAAATTCATCCAATGAAAATATTATAGATTCTCCATTTTCATCTTTTTTTACAAATCCAATTTCATCTCTTCTTAATAATTTTAAATCCATTATTTTTAATTCATTGGATGTGGTAATCAACTGAATATTTCTATCCTCCAAATATTTCAAAAAAGTTTGTATGAATTTATATGTCAAATTTGGATGAAGACATTTATCAATATCATCAATTACAAAAACTTTATCCCTTTCTTTTGTTAATAAAATCTCCAACAAACCTAGCAACACAATTGTTCCATCCGATTCCTCGAATACTTCAAACAAACTTGATGAATTAGCATGTATAAACTTTAACTTCTTACATAAAACATCATCATCTAAAATATTAAATTCTACTGAATAAAAGCACTTGTTTAAATAAAAATTTATAACCTCTTTTTGCTCTTGTTTTTGTGAAGTATTTTTGATTTCATAAATTCTCTTTTCTATTAGTTTATGTATTTCATCAGGTAACTGCTTATTTATTTGTGCCTCAGAAATTTCTTCTAATTTAAAAGTTGAAATACCTGTACCAAATAATTTAAGGAGCTTTGTGATTTCTTCAAAACTTTCATCCTCTATTAAATAGCTATATCCCAAAAGTGAGCGATCTCTCATATTAATATCAAGGTTATTCTTAAACCATTTGAAAATATCTTTAAAAATTCGAGTTTCTTTATTTTCCTTGTAAAAGCCATCTTTGTTTCTGTTCATTTCATTTAAAAATAGAACATTATCATTACCATCAATTCCTTGTTTAAAAGCTTTTATAAAATTATTATCAAATTTTGATTTAAAGGTACTCAAATTAACATCTCTTTCAAAAATTATCGTATCCTTGCTAGCATTCAACTGTACCAACCATTCAGATATAATCTTTGATTCATTTAATATGCATTCAAAGCCATAAGCATAGTACTTGCCATTTAATTCTATTTCCATTTCAAAACAACTTGGTTTACCCTTATTCTCTTCATCTATTTTACAATATTGTAATGAATGTTCCTGTGCTAAATGACCAATCATTACAACATCTTTCATCAACTTAATTGCTTTTATAAGATTTGACTTGCCTGAAGCATTAGCTCCATAAATTGTTGTAAATTTTAATAGTTGAATGTCCTTAGATTTTTTAACATGTTATGGAAAGTTATTAGCACTTCCGGTAATCATTGAAAACTCGACAGCATCATTGTCATTATCTTCTCTTTTATCGCTATTAAATGACAATATATTTTTAATTGAAAATCTCATTAACGTATTTTATTTTTCCTAAAAATTAGTGCTATCGTTTTTTGCATCAACTCATTAATTGTATCTACTACTTTTTCTTAATTATGGCATTCAACCATAATTCTTCTTTTCTATTCTCTCGTCCATCGTGAGTTATAAATATTTCTAAAACATCAAATAGGTTTGATTGTTTAATAAAGGATCTAAAGGATTCTTCAGTAAAGCAGGTAAAGCATCGATTGCCGTTTATAAAATCTTTATCTCTTAATTTAAAGGAGCAGTACATAATTCCATTGTCTTTTAATGCCTTATGTAGCTTTTCAAAGGCAATTGGAAGCTCATCTCTATTTAAGTGTAGTAGTGATGCACAGGCCCAAACAGCATCAAATCTATCATAATAATCAATATCCAAAAAACCAACGTTTTGAACTTCAAGGCCTGTTAACTCACTTGCAGATTTTACCATCTCCTTTGATAAATCAAAGGCAGTTACGCAAAATCCTGAATTTATGAAATGAAGAGAATCACGACCAGAACCACAGCCTGCATCCAAGATACAATCCACTTTATTAATATATTTCATGAAAGGTTCATATACATCTTTCATATCACTATCCAAGGTATTTTTAATGTATTTTTGTGAATTATCATCATAATAATTAACCATTCAATCCTCCAAAATCCTTATAATAAGTTTCTAAATTATCAAAGGTAATTCTTTGAATTTCCTTGATATCTGATTTGGATAAATCATCCCATAATGATGGATTTATCTGAAGTAGCTTTACATCCTTTCCATAATATATAAACCTCTTTCTTTCAAACTTCTCAAAGGGATTTTTAAGCATGCTTCTCTTCATCTTAACAGCATCCAAAAGATAGTCTTTATCATACACACATGAATCTCTATCCACAGGAAGATGCTTTGTAATTCGCCTTAAGTAGAATCGCGTATAAAGATCTGCAACCTTATCAATATCGGCTGCACCACTTAAATCAACGGTGTCAAAGAGTGATAGTAGAAACACAATCTTAAAGGAATAGGTAAAATTATTTATTTTAATGAAGTCAAAAAAGTCTTTTCGTATTGTTTCATCGCCGTGAACACCAAGCCCTTCTTGAATTCTAATTCCTTCCACCTTTTCCTTGCTGAAATAATGAATTTTATTACGCCCAAAACTCAAGGACTTTGTTGGTTCAATCTTTTTGTTTTTAATCCAACTATGGAGTGTTTCAGTTCCTATATATAATTCACGTGCAACCTTCTCAGAGCTCATCAAATCTGAATAAGCATCTTCAAAGGTTGTTATGTTGATTGGGATTATATCTCTTAATGTTTCATCGTATCCATCTAAGGATACCACATCAGTCTTTGCTGTTTGGACAAGGGCAGAAAAAGCACTATATTTACTCGCATTAAATATTGCATTTGCACTCCAGGGTCTTAATAAGGATCCATAGCTATCTACAATATCAATTACAAATACCTCATCCTTATTGGCACCTTTTCTAAGACCTCTACCCAACTGCTGCAAATAAAGAACACGGGAGAGAGTTGGACGTGCCATAATAAGTATTCCAACATTTTTGTCATCAAATCCTTCATTTATCGCATTGCAACTGCAAAGAAATCGAAACTCACCATTTTTATAACGATTAAGAACATCAGAAGGATTTTTAGTTTTGCCACTCAAGGATTCAGCCGTAAACCCTTCTTCATTTAGTATCTTTGCCATTCGTTGGGAATGATTGATGTTGATGCAGAAGATTATTCCCTTTAAGGATAGGCCATCACCTGTGCTGAAGTATTTCTTCAAGGTATCAACAATAAGATGATTCCTACTAGGAATCATTATCTTATTTTCTAAATCCTTGTTTACATAATCCTTTCCATTATATCTTATATCAGACAGATTTAAATTTGATTCAAGTCGGTATGCTCTAACATTGCTTATGATCTTTTTACCAATTGCTTCTTCTAATGTCAAACTTGTTTGAAAATTCCCAAATAGCTCCTCAAGTTTCTCACCATCCATTCTGTTGGGTGTTGCGGTAATTCCCAGCAGGAAATGTGGTGTGAAGTATTGAAGGGCTGTTTTTGTCATTGGACCTGCTGCATGATGAGCTTCATCAACTACTATGTAATCATAATAATCCTTGTTGACAGCATTCTTTTTGCTCCAAAGCAGATGATAGGTTCCAATTTCTACATTGCTGGAAAAAATCTTTAAATGTTCCCATTGATTCCTAATTGCTCTTGTTGGTGCAACAATCAATATCCTTGCAGCAGGATTCTTTAGTAGATATTGCTTTATATCTTCCTCAACTATCAAAGATTTACCGGAACCAGTTGGAAGAACAATTAAGCTACTGCAGTCCCCTTGCAATTCTCTTTGTTTTGCAAGATCTCCAAGTTTTGTAACTTGATGCTCATATAGTTTGAAAGCTCTTGTAGCAGTTAATGCTTTTGGAATGAAGTTGTCACTGTTTCCAAAGAAACGCCTTATATTTTCAACTGCAACATTAGGATTGTTGCAATCAATTGAAGAAAACCTATAGAGTTTTATGCCTAAGAAAGCGCAAATATTTTGTTTTTCCAATTGATGATTATATCTCTTACTACCTATCAATTGTGGATGATGATACTTAACACCATTCTCTTCAACTGCAATACGAGATCCATCCTTTTTTTCAACACAGTAATCTATGTAGAAGGTATAACCATCCACTCCAGTAATTGGATATTCCTTAAATAGATATTTGGTAGCATCCAGACCATAGCATTCACAAAACCGCTGCTCAAAATAATATTCCAAGGCAGTTGCATCAAGACCTCTATTTCCAGAACTACTTTTAAATACAGGCGAGTAATCATCTTCACCATCAAAGTAGTTCTTAAGGCTATCCTCTTCACCCTCAACAACTCTATAAACTCTTTTATTACCATTGTATATTTTGTTTTGAGTTGTAGTATAATCTTCATAAGAAAATAGCATATTGCTATTGGGCACCATTGCTAAATTATGGTCTATTATTAGCATTGTATCTTCTGCTTCATAAACTGATGAATATACATCATTACCAAACACCATTTCATCTTTCTTTGTAAACTCTCTGTTAAAATAATTCATCAACTGCATCTTCTTTTTATATTATTTATATTGTTTATTTAAGGCTTTTTTTACTTCATCTTCATAATAAGCAACTCCATCATCTATGATTATGACATCTCCAATTAGCTCATTGCTTAATGTATTGATGTAATCTTCAACAATTGATAACATTGTACCATGTGCAATGGCCATTTTAGCTGCTGCTTCGATAGCTATTTCAGCAAATGCTTCAATATCATGATTGTAGGTTAAGAGTGAGAGTATCTTATTTTCCCATGGCTGCAATTTTAAAATCAACTGTTCAAATTCGTTTGAGGTTAATTTAACATCCTCGATAGCTTTAGGAGTTGGTGAATCTAGAACTTTATTAGATTTTATAATTGAGCTTTCATTCTCTTCAACTATCAACCTATCTTGAATATTGCTACTTTGAACTCGAACTTTTTTAACATCAGAGATATCAAGTTTGAAGTTATCCCTCTGCTTTCTGCACTCCAATTCCTCTTTTGTATACTTAAAGCCATTAAAAGCATAAGGATTATCTTCAACCCACATGGCAACTGCATTGCTTAAGGTCTTTTGCAGAACAGGATCTTTTTCAGGGTGTTGATAAAAGCTTATATAATGATTGATTAAAGAGTCGTTATTAAGATCCATTAAGGGCTCTCCACCACAATGATGTCCCAATGTTTTTATTAATAATTTGAAAAACTTTTGGAGGTCCTCAACATCATAATCATCATAGAAATCTTTATACACTGAATGAACACCAAATCTAATTAGCTCAACATCACCATTCTTTCTAGTATAGGTGGTGTTGCAGGTTAAAGGAAAAATTGCCCTAAGCTTTATATAAGGGAAATCGTAAATATCCTTTATTCTACATTCCAAAATTCTAGCAATCAAACGATTTCCACAGAATTTAAAATTTTCATCCATATCAAGCTGGACCATTAAGTAGGAAAAGCTTTGTTGTAGTAGATATAATTCAGCATCACCTATGTCCATGTATTTATCAAAGTCAATCAACTTAAGGATGACATCCAATGGAGGGATGTGGCCTTCATGTACACAACAAGCTTCATAGATTTTTATATCTGATATAAAGCTAACTCCCTTAAAGATCTTTATTGGAGAATCGGTGCAATATTTATCAAAATCCAAAGCATCCATGTTTTGGAAATATAATATCTCAAATGCTTCCATTATGATGTTTCTATATTTTACACCTTTAGGATACAGCTTAACGAGTTCTTCAAGTATCTTATATTTTTCACCATAGGTATCCCCATAAAGATCATTGATAATTTCCATTGCATAGAGTGCAAGAAAATTGTGATAATTGTTTTTAGGAACCTTTCCTTTTTTCAGTATTGTCCTAAAAGAAAAGTAATTGATTAACTCATTAGCTTCCAAAAAATAATATTGGATGGCATTAGCTTTAAATGAAGGACTTGAGCAGGAAGTTTCTTGGGTGTTTTCAATACTCTTTAAGAACTTTGCATCATAAAGGAAGGTACTTAATTGCTTACCTCTATAGGTTTTTAATTTGGCTCTATCACTTTCATAATTAAATGCGAAACCCATGTGAGAATCAACATCACGATTGCTCACACACAGGAGATATTCTTTTACCATAGATTCAACCTGAACAGCTGCCATATAATCTCCCATTTAAAGTTAACTTAAAGCTTCCATCAATTCTTCTTTGTAGTCTTCAACTAACTCATTATCTATAATTACTACATCGTCAATTAATGAATTGCTCTTTGTATTGATTTTATCTATTGCCAAAGAAAGCATCATTGCATGGTTAGCAGCTATATCCTCTGCACCATCAATTTCTCCATTGTATATTAACCTAATGATCTCCCGCTCCCATTGTGAAAGGAGTCTTACCAGAGTGATAAATGTATTATTATCATTAAGGGTTGTTGTGCTTGGAGTTTGTGTTTTAGATTTTGCACCTTTCAACTTCTTAAAGTAAGCATCAGCATCGTCTTCATGAAATGAATGCTCTACAAACTTATTTAGAGGTTTTTTTGGTATTAGTATTGGAGTTGAATCACCATCATCAATGATTAACTTATCCTGAATATCACTGCTCTGCTTTCTAACTTTTGAAACATCGGAGATATCAAGTTTGAAGGAGCCTCTTTCCTTTAGATCCTTCATGGTTTCAAGTGATGATAAGTAGCCTTTTCTGGAATAAGGATTTTCTGCTACCCATTTTCTAACATAACCATCAACTATTTTTTGAACATCAGGCTTATCACCTTCATTCCTTTCAAAATATGCTAAAACACTGTTCTTTTCTTTATGTTTCTTAGGTAGTGGTATGCCTGCACAATTATATTGAATAGAATTTATAACCATTGTAAAATATTTGTTAATTTGAAATAGTTTAAAATCATCATAATATAGCTTCTTTGTAAGATGCATTCCATCAGCTATTACCTCTTGATGACCATTTTTATTGGTGTATGTAATGTTAGTTGTAATAGGGAAATAGGACTTTAACTTATTAAGTGGAGTATCAATTGATAATTTAGAATTAAATAAAAACAAATCATCTAAGTTTTTATAGGGTCCTATTTCAAAATCATCATCATTTATTTCTTTATACAAATATTCAAAGCAATCCCTCAAGATAAATTTATCCTTTGCATTTGTTGCTGTAAATTTTTCTACCTTCACAAATTTAAAGATTTCCTCGATTGGGATATTGCTGGCACCTGTTGTATTATCAGTTAAGCTTGTGTCCTTAAATAAAGGAAAGTTAACACCACTAAAGTAGTCTTCTTTATTTAGGAAACTTATATTTTGAAGATATAGTATCTCATAGGCTTCCTGCAACAAGGATCTATATTTAGCACCCTTGGGATAAAGAGTCGATACACTATTTAGCTTTTTTCGTTTGGCTTCATATTCATTACCATATATTCCATTAACAATTTCCATTAAATAAAGCACCAAAAAATTTGCATGATTGTTTGTTGGAACCTCTCCCCTTTTAATAAGAGTTCGGTAAGCAAAGTAATTTTCTAGCTGAACTAAATCTAAGGAATAATACTCAACAGCACCACTTGCAAACCGTGGATTGTCGCATGGGATCTCTTCATCAAATATTATGTCTTTAAGTGATAATGCATCAGTCAAGAATGTTCCAAGTTGCCTACTACGATTGGCACAGTATTTCTTAATAAAGCTATCTCTAGATCGTGCAATACCTACATTATGATTGCTTTCAAATAGAGCATTCCTTTCTAAATAAGCCTTAGCTATTATATGTACTTCTTTTCTGTTCATTTCACCCTCAAATATTTTATTATTCTACCATATAATCGAGCTATTTGTAAAAACATTATCAAAAGAAATATAAAGATCCGATTATAGAAATATTGATTCAGTCAAAAGAATGAAAGTTACTTTAACAATCACCCATAATTTATTAAACCTTATTTTAAAGACAAAAAAAGGTAGGTAGATTTTACTCCACCCAACCTAAGTGATTATGATCTTTTTATTAGGAATTAATACAGTCCTATCAATCCTGATATATTACCATATACGAAGAAACTAAAATTGCCATGCAATAGAAAAAGAATCTGAGCATGGCAATCATTATATACAGGTGATAGGACAGCAAATATTAAATTAAAGATTTATAAATTTCTTCAATTTCCTTTTGTGTACAATTTCTTGGATTTCCTGGTTTGCAAGCATCATTAAATGCACTCTCACTAAGGAAAGCGATATCCTTTGCTTGTACAATGCCTTTAAGGTTCTGTGGAATACCCACATCAAGTGAAAGTTGTTGTACAGCATTGATTGCTGCATCACGATATTCTTCCTGACTCATTGAATCAACATTTGCAACACCCATAACTCTTGCAATTTCACGATACTTCTCACCTGTAAAATCTCTATTGAATTCCATAATTGTTGGAAGCAATATAGCGCAGGCAACACCATGTGGTGTATCGTAAAAAGCACTTAATGGATGGGCCATTGAGTGATCAACACCTAGACCTACATTTGAGAATCCCATTCCAGCAATGTACTGTCCAAGAGCCATGCCTTCTCTTCCTTCAGCTTCATTTTCAACAGCACCTCGAAGAGATTTGCTAATTAACTCAATAGCTTTTATATGGAACATATCAGATAGTTCCCAAGCACCAAGTGTTATGTAGCCTTCAATAGCATGAGTTAAAGCATCCATACCTGTTGCAGCTGTTAAGCCTTTAGGCATGCTACTCATCATATCTGAATCAACCACGGCAACAATAGGAATATCTTTAGGATCAACACAAACAAATTTTCGTTTCTTGTCAGGGTCTGTTATAACATAGTTGATTGTAACTTCAGCAGCTGTACCAGCTGTTGTAGGTACTGCAATGATTGGAACACTTTTTGCAGTTGTAGGTGATACACCTTCAAGAGATCTAACATCCTTGTTTTCAGGATTGTTAATAATAATTCCAATAGCTTTAGCAGTATCCATTGAAGATCCACCACCAATTGCTACAATACAATCAGTTTTGTTAGCAAGAAATGCTTCAACACCAGTTTGAACATTTTCAATTGTTGGGTTTGGTTTTACATTGGAATAAAGATAATAATCAATTCCGTTGCTGTCCAATAAATCGGTAACCTTGGTTGCAACTTTAAATTTCAACAAACTTGGATCTGTGCAAACAAATACCTTCTTAAATCCTCGGTTCTTTATTTCCTCAGGGATAACTGAAATAGCCCCTGCTCCATGATATGATGTTTCATTCAATACAAATCTTTGTACCATATTTTTTCCTCCAAAATGACTTTAGCCATACCAATATTATCGCTTCACAAAGTTACAAAAAGCAAGTTACAGTTTTACCAAAATGTAACATTAGAGCGATTTTCCATGAAATAGATAGAAATTTATTTAATAAATTCTTTATATTCAATACATTTCAGAGTAAGCAATTAGATTTATAGAATAATGTTAATATTTTCAATGAAAAGATTTTTCGTTTGATTTATTTGTAAGTTGGTAATATCATGGGTAAATAATAGAAATAGAACTTATTTCTATTGTTTTAGCAGGTATGACATTTTGATTTATATAAAGGGAGGATTGTTTTATTTATGGATACCAAATTAGAATTTGCACTATCAATTAAAGAACTTATGAAAAGTAAGAGTTTGGATAAAATTTCTGTCAAATCCATATGCAAAAAAAGCAATCTCACTCGTCAAACCTTTTATAGAAACTTTCAGGATAAATACGACCTTGTTAATTGGTATTTCCAACAGCTCTGTGATAAAAGTTTTTTTTTAATGGGGGTGGAACTAAATCTACATGAAGCACTATGTGAGAAGTTCAAATTCATTGAAAATGAAAAGGTCTTCTTCTCTCAAGCGTTCAAGAGTGATGACTGCAATAATCTTAAAAATTATGACTATGAGATGATTTATAAGTTCTATGAAGAAGCAATTGTAAAACAAACCCACAAACCTTTAACACAGGATATGGCTTTTTTACTTGAGATGTACTGCAAAGGCTCCATTGATATGACCTCTAAATGGGCTACAGGCTATTTAGATATACCGAAGGAGAAAATAGTAGACCTATTGATACAAAGCGTTCCTGATGTATTGCAACAACATCTAATTCAATTGAATAAAATCAATGATTAACTAAATAATTCAGCAGTTAATTAATTTATTTCTTCATCCCTCGTCAGGGATAACTCGGTTCATCGATTTGACACAGGACTTGCAATAAATATATACCTAATAATCAGCTCAACTAGTCCATCAATCTTATCAATTTCACCTCATATATTTAACTTACTTTTTATCATATTAATGCTATAATGTTATTCGTAACAAGAAGCTATGTAATGACACTTAAAACTATTGAACCTAGTGAATCATGTTTTAAAACATACATTGACTCAAATTTTTATTATGTTGATAAAACCTTAATGATTAAAGATCTTCTAGGAACAAATAATCAACTAGATGATAGAAAACTAATTCTAAGACCAAGACGTTTTGGTAAAACACTAATGCAATCAACATTGCAGTATTTTTTTGATATTGATAAAAAAGAAGAATCAAAAAATCTATTTACAGGCTTAAATATATCGAAATATCCTAAAACCATTGAGCAACATCAAAATAAATATCCCGTTATATTTATAACATTTAACCTTACAGGGAACAACCTTAAATATTTTTCAGGTGATGATTATTTGGTATCCATTAGATCTCAATTATCACAAGAGTATAAAAGACATTCCTATTTAGAATATTCAATTGAAGATATAGACGAATTAGAAGCTTTTAAAAGAATAAAATATTCAAACGGCAATATAGATGATTATCACAACGACTTATCCTTGTTAACCAAATGCTTATACAACTATCACAGTGTAAAACCTATTATTCTAATTTATGAATATGATGTACCGTTAAATGCAGCTTATGAACAAAATTGTTACGAACCAATTAAAAATCTAATTAGCATGATGTTCTCAAAGGTATTAAAAGATAACGAACAGGTAGAAACAGCTATAATCACAGGATGTCTAAAAATTGCAAAGAATCAAATTTTTACTGGGTTAAACAACCTAACAGGTTATACAGTTTTGGATAAAGGTTTTAATAATCATTTCGTTTTACTGAAACTGAAGTAAAAGATATGCTTTCATATTATAATTTCAGGAACAGTTACTCAACTATTAAAGAAAATTATGACGGTTATAACTTCTGTGGTGAAGCAATATATAATCCATATAGTATTTCTCGCTATGTAAAAGATTACCAAATAAATAATGAGGTAGGATTTAAATCTTATTGGATAAATTCAAGTGGTGATGTTTTGTTAAAACAAATGCTACAATCCTGTTTTAGAACAAATGATGGATTTCATAATAAAGATTTAAAACCAATATTTGAAGCATTAACCAATGGAGATGAAGTAGAAGTAAAATATGATCCGACTATTACCTATGATACAATGTCAGAAAGTGCTGAAGCAATTATTGCAACATTGCTTTATACCGGTTATATAACTACAACAAGAGATAATCCTACAGATAAAATTAAAATTAAACTTCTAAATGAAGAAGTTAGAAAATGTTTCTTATCCTTGCTCAGCAATTTCAATAAAAGAATTATCATGGACTCGAATTATGCAGAAGCAATTAACGATGCACTTATAACAGGAAATGCAAAAAAATTAGCAAAGGCCTTATCTGCTATAATTATTAACTCATTTAGCATAAGAGACTTTGGTATTGATAAAGAATACGTACACCATAGCTTTCTATTAGGTTTTTTTAAAGGAACTACAATTGATTGAGAAGTCAAAAGCCAAACGGAAACAGGCAATGATTACACAGATATTATACTAAAAAAGGAATCAACCTCTCACTGTGCTGTAATTGAACTCAAAAACAGCAATAAGGAAATCACTCCAAATAAATTAGTAGATTTATCTAAAAAGGCATATCAACAAATAATCGATAAGGGTTATGGAGAACAAGAAGAACATGATGGCTATACAGTGAAAAGATTTGGAGTAGCTTTCTATAAGAAAACCTTAAAAGTCTATAACAAATAGTACTATTTACTATCAACCTTTAATTCCCTCTAAATCAAATACCTTGTTGTTGGATTTTGAATTAAAAAGGGTGCTCTTTCAATCAACATCATCACGAAGAAGATCTTTTATGATGGTGTTGTAGGTAAACCAAAGAAAACTTTTTCAAAAGGATTTATCTAATTGTTTATTGGATGATAGGTACCATCAATATTAGAAGTAATCATCATCATCATCATCATCATCATCATCAAACTCATCATCATAGTCTTCATCATAGTCATCACTGCAACAATCATCATATTCATCAAAATTGCCAAAACCATCATCTGGAATTTTGGTAAAATCACATACCTTAGCCTGTGGGTTAAGTGCTACCCATTGTCCAACTGCTTCATCTACAGAAGCCAATGCATTAACCAATTCATCTTTATAGAATTCCCAGAAGCAACAAACAATTGATTTGAATCTTAATCTCTTTCCTTCACATTGATGCTTTATTGAACATATTATGAAATTGATGAAGAATAGTAAGATTTCAGTGTCAATCTTTTCTAAATCAACCTTGTAAAGACTCTGCTCTCCATTTTCAAATTTAACAAATGTTCCATCCGCTCTATAATATTCAACTTCTGATAGTAGAGGATTTAGAGCATTCAATTTATTGGTTTCATACTCTTTTGAAGTACTGCTGATTTTTGTAAACAGTGTATTTTGCAAGGAATCTACAATTTCATAGCAACTATCCTTTCTTACTTGATTGAATACAAATTCAAAGCAATCAGTTAGCAATACCATCTCTATCTCGGATACAGGTCTTACCTCTTCGATTATAGTAACTTTTAAGATCTCTTCAACAGGTAAAAATTTACCATCTTTATTGGTTAAGGAGGTCCCTTCAAAGATGGTCAACGGAACCATCTTTGAATATTCACTTAGAGTTAATTCCTCTGAATGTTGAACATAGAGTTTTTCAAAAGCCTCTACCACTAATTCTTTATTATCCAATCCTTTTCTAATCAATGGAACAAGACGATTTACCAACTCAAATTTATGGTTGAATTCTTCACCATAAACACCATTTAATACTTCCATCAAATAAAGAGTTACAAAGTCTGAGTTTTGTCTATTTAAGGGTAATACATCATGTCTTACAGCAGTTCTGAAGGCAAAGTATTCAAATAGTTCATCTTCTTTAAACATGTAATACTGAATTGCATTGCCTTTGCTTTTTATGGCTCTGCATCTTTTCTGTTTATCAAATTCAATATTCTTTAATAGCAAAGCGTCAGCTATAAATACATTTAACTCATTATCTATGATATCATCATAAAGATTTGAATATTTATCCAAATCTTTATTTCCCACTCTGGTTGCAGCTTTTAGTTGTTCTCTTCTTTTAAGAAAAGCCTTTATGGTGTTCTCTGTTACATATTTTTCAGTTATCATTTTATGAACCTTCTTGAAATTATTGATTTTTACACTTTAACTAAAAAGGTAGCATTCTATCATTGGTAGAATCAATAGTAGTCTCACATTAAATCACCATAATAATTGCATATTTATTGACTATAAATAGCAGTTATTCCACGCATGATGTTCCATCATTCTTTTCAAAATTTCAGAAGTATTTATGTTATATTATTAATTAGGAATCAACATTAAGGCCAGCTGTCCTTATCAGGGTCTCTTACATTCTCCAAATAAAAGTTCCAATCCCTAATCATTATATCATTTGCATCCATCATATCCCCATTTTCATCCAATTCATCCTCATTAAAAGGTAAACCTTTTTCAAAAGCAGCAAACCTTTTTTTAGCTTCTTCAGGATGTTTAATGATATATTCAATTAGCTCTTCATCTGCACCTTCTTTATAAAGAACCTTAACATAAGGATTCATCGTAAACCAATTTCCAACAACATCATCTATTACTTTTTGAGAATCTTTATATTCTTTAAGCATTACAGAATATAGTCTATCAGGACAGTTAATAAGGCTATCGGAGTTAACAATTGGTAGGGGAACATCATACAGATGATGATTAATTGTATTTATTATCAGCCTAAAAAAGAAGTTGATTTTATTTAAATGTTCGTCCTTAAAATAGAGCCTACTTGAGGAATGAATCCCATATTTAAAGATCTCCTTAACCATCTTATTGAGATCAATGAATTCCACATCTACAGAAACTGGATAAAGTGCTTTTATTTGAGTAAAGGAATTGAATATTTCCTCTTCATAACTGATCTCAAACAATTCAGGTAAATACAAGAAATCAAAATATAAGAAATCCATTTCATCTATTTTTGTGCAAATAGATTCAAAGCTGAATCTGATGAGTTTCTTTTCTTCTTGAGTGAAATTATCATTATTATCTAAATTGGTTAATTGTAATACGTGAGTGATTAGTACCTGATGATTCTCTAAGGTATTTTCATCATCTAAGGTTGTATCATCCAATACTTCACTGTATTTATTTTCAAAAGCTTCTTTTGTTATGGTATTAATATTTTGTATATATACAATGTTATAAGCATCATCAATGAGTTCTAAACAATTCTCATAAAGCTCTTCATTCTCTTCATTCTCTTCATTC
>CAYWGU010000012.1:23910-45796 GCA_964457975.1 uncultured Spirochaetaceae bacterium
TCCCCTTTTAGCAAAGGTTCTAAAGGATAGATAGGATATCAATTGTTTTTCTGATAGCAGATAATATTGCTGATTAAGAGTAATTAATTTGGGTTCTTTACATACCTGCTTATCATTAAGAACTATATCTTTTAGAGTTATTGCATCTGCAAGGAAGGTACTTAGTTGAGAGTCCTTAAATTTTCGAATGAAGGAAATAGATTCCCCAAAATATTCATCTTTAATCTGTTTGTTAAAATCTTCATATCGAGCTAAATATAGTCTAACCAATCCTCTCACTTCATCTTTTTTCATCTATTCATTTTCCACTTTCATTTGTTCAATTTCCATCTTCTTCTTGATGTAAGTGGCATTAAGATTGAGCCATAATTCAATTGATGTTCCAAATACCCCTGATAGTTTTGAAGCCAGCTCATCAGATAATGGTAATTCACCATTAATAAAATCACTTAAATAATTAGAGGTTATTCCTAATTGTTTACTCAAATCATCCTGATTCATTTCCAAACCTTCAATGAGGTCTTTTACATAAACACCAGGATGAAATAAAATTAAATCTTTATTTTTAGTTGTTCTCATAATCAGCTGATACTCCTTCCTATTATAAACCTACTATATATATCTTATCTTATTCGTGTTTTATTTGCATCAAAAGGCTAATAGAAGTAATATTAGACGAGATATAGATTAAAACATATGTAACGATACCTGAACCTACTATTTTTAGACAACCAAAAGATTTTAAAGGAAATAAATTACCAGCATAAAGCGAAGTATCTACCTGAATTTATTTCACTGACCGTAGGTTCAAATCTTGATTTCATTAACACTCTTTCATTCATCCACCAGTCCTTTAAAAAATGGTTATTAAGATTTTTCGCTAGAGCCTTAACATACATTTTAAATTATTTTCTTCATTTTTCTATTCCCTAAATTCTCTCTATTCTTGGGCATAATAAGCTATTAGATCATCCTTAAACGATTTCAAGCAAGGATTAGGTAATGCACCTAGCCTATTATCACAATAACTTTTTCCATAATTAGCATAATCTCGTATAAGATTCTTATCAAATTCATCCAGACAAAACAGATTACTCTCACCATATTTGTTTCTATCGGTAAACCAAACTTGCTCCCGTGTAAACAAATTATTATCTATAATATTTATATTATGAGTATTTATCAAAAGTTGAGCACCTTTAACATTTATCTCATTATCCAAAAATAATTTAATTATAAACAACTCAATTTTAGGATGAAGACTACTACTTAACTCATCAATTATTAAAACTTTTCCTTCAATCAATGTGATTAATATAAAACTGGCCATTTCAAATAATTTGTTGGTTCCAGCTGATTCCTCACCGTAAAGATCAAACAAAGTTTCATTTTTTAAACTATGATTTTCATCAAAAACATCATGCTTGAAAAAAGGTATATCTTTAGATAATTCACTAGTTTCTTTTTCAAATTCAGAATTTTTATCCTTACCAAATTCTATGTCCGTCACTTGAATATCAGCAGCTTTTAACATTTTGATTGTAAGTTCTTTTAAATCCATGTTTCCTGTTATTAAAGAAGTAGTAGTATATTTACTAGAT
Source organism: uncultured Spirochaetaceae bacterium (assembly GCA_964457975.1). GTDB lineage: Bacteria > Spirochaetota > Spirochaetia > Sphaerochaetales > Sphaerochaetaceae > Pleomorphochaeta. The sequence continues at coordinate 25,512 of CAYWGU010000012.1, forward strand.
CGAACATTATTTTTTTGATCTGAAAAATCAGTATTAAGACCTTTTGAAAAAAAATCATAAGCAGGCTTTAACATTTCATTATTTGAATTTCCAATTAATGATAACAACAATTTATTAGGTAACATCAATGTAGAAAAAACCGCTTTGTTTCCTTTAAATTTTGCACCATAAATTACTTCCTGCTCTTTCCTTTCAAGTAATATGGATTTTGAAAGATTTATCTTTTTGGTAAATATAGATAGCGTCTCAGAAATAACTTTTGTACCGTTAAACTCAACCTTATATGAATAATGCTGATTATCATTAACAAATTCTATATCAAATATAGTTGGGCTTTCTAATGATTTGGTATTTAATTTAAAGGGTTTATAACATGGTATAATTTGATTAATTTCATAATTACTTGAATGAGTTACAAAGCTACGAAAATCATCAAAAGCCTTCATAAAATTTGTCTTTCCTGATGCATTTGGGCCCAAAATTACTGAAGCTGTATATAGTTGGTACTTACCTTCATCTACAGACAGTAGTTTTACTTCTTCTTTTACATTTTTAGAATTACACAAAAAACTAAATGTCTTCTCATCTTTAAATGACAAATAATTTTTAATTGTGAAGTCAATTAACAAAATTCATCTCCTATAACATATATTTCTGTAGATATTTTACAAATTTCTATATAATTCATTATAGTTCCTTTTCAGTTATTCGTCAAATAAATTTATAAAAGTGTGTATAATACAACTTAATTTACAATAATATCATTAGATTTTTAAAAAAATTATTCAGTTTTTTACTGTTTCTATTGTAGACTAGAAAGATTATTTTAAAATTACGATACTACCAAGTTGTTATTAAATTCAATGATATTTCTTTTACCTAAGTTCAATTATTGATACAACAAAAGTATTAGTTCATCTTCACGAGTCAAAATATAGCTTTATAAGGACCAGTTCTTAATATATGTTTAACTCATCTCCAGACGTATTGCTGAAATCAATATTTAATTTTCGATTTCTTCTTGCTCTTCCTTATCTACATATTCTTGATTATTTAAATAATTCAATACATCAAAATCGCCTGCTTGTTTAATACATTGATAAGATGTTCTTGATATTGCTTGAGAAAAACTAATGGAAGTTTTTTTAGAATATCCTTTTATTACCTTATATATATCTTCCGGTAAAGTAATATTCTTACTAACTGTCTTAGCCATTTTCAACTCCTCAAATCAAGTGTGAGCCATACACACTTATTAGATAATACAATAGTTCAAGATCGCTGATATTAATTTCAACCTTCCAAAAATTTATATTAAAAAGTATTAAACCACTGGCTCACCATCTGTCTATATTTATATTAGCATAAGGTACATATGGTTGCTTTATATGATTCATTGGTTCATTTTTTAAACGGTATTATACTTTGTCTTTTAAAAGTTCCTTTTTTAAATCAATAGGACATCTTAAAGATTTTAATACAGGGAAGGCCGTCAATGTAATGATGGCTGAAATAATAAATACAATAGGATATCCTACAATGGAAATTAGCAAACCAAGTATAAGTGGAACTACTATAATTGCAATATTCAAGGTGCCAGCTAACGCTGTATATATTACTCTATTCTCTTCATTTGTCAGTTCAATAAGGGCTGCATCTTCACTAACTACTCTTGCACTAAGTGCAAAACCAATAAGGAAGAATATACTTAGATATCCATAAAGTGATCCTGATCCAGCTATGAAAATAGCTAGCAGAGGAAGGATAAAATGAACAATAATTCTGAATTTAAGAACACCCTTAAATCCATGTTGCTTAATTAACTTTGGAAAGATGAAAGAGGCAACAAACATGCCCAATATTTGAACAAGTAAAACATAACCAAGAACAGTACTATCAAGAGTGAATACATGCTTTGCATAACCAATATAGAAGGGAACCAATGCTAGAGCAGCTCCCATTATATTGGAATAAACAAGAAACTTAAAAAAGTTTCTATCTTTCTTAAATAGAACTGGTATGTCTTTTAGAATATCTAGAACAGGTACTTTTGGTGTAACAGCTACAGGTTTTTCTTCAACCATCCTAAATCCAAAGGATGCAATAAATAACGAAAGTGCTGAAAGGGAAAACAATATTACGTATTGGGTTGGATACTCCCATTTAGAGAGAATATACCTTGCCGTAAAAACAGATAAAAGCATACCTACACTTGAAATCATAGGTCGTCTTGTAAAAAACTTTATTCGTGTTTCTTTCTTAAATCCACCAAGCAAATATACATAGGGAAGACTGGCAAACGCTCCACCAACGGAGAAAACAAACAACTCCAAGTAGAGTAATAATATTAAAGTTATAAAACTAAAACTTTCATACCAAACAAGAGTAATTGCTATACTAATTAGTGCTAAAATACGTAAATCTATTCCAAGAAGAAGATATGGTTTTTTTGTCTCTCTAGAAGATAAAAAACTTGAGAAAAATAATTTTGTTACCACAGGAAGACCAATGACTATAGCAGATACAATTCCTACATGAAAAGCACCACCACCAACACTTAAAATAAGAGCTGGAATAATAGTATTAACTTCAGTGAAAGTTGTCGTCAATGACAAAAAGATTGCATGCCATAAAAAGCCAGTATAGTTTTTGTTTTTCATTAAAGTCCCCTGCTATGATTATTTTGATAGTATAACAGACGAAATTAGTAATTGTCATATATTATTTATAATAAATTACAACAATATCTTTAAATAGTCAAAAAATCTATTTCAATTTACGATAAAACGAACATATTTATCAGAAAAAAAAGATACCTTCAATTTTAATATATCTCGTGCCTGAATTCTATATAACCAACATTACCAAGATCAATGCTCCTTTAGGTTTAAAGCTATTGTTTGGTTATTTTTTCATAACCTTTTGTAGTAGTTGAAAACAAAATCCCTAAAAGCATCTATTGCCTTAAACACCTTGTTTTATCAAAAGCATTAAGACCAATCAAGACACCAAAGGGATTCGTTTTATATATGTTGAAGACAATTAATTTAACCTATTACCACTCTGCTACGGAACCATCTTCATGGCGCCAAAGTGGGTTTTTCCAATTATGTGGATTTTTATTTTCTTCAACAACTAATTCTTTATTTATTTCAATGCCAAGTCCTGGCTTTACTGGCATATCAATCCAACCATCTTTAAATATAAAATCTTCTGGATTTTTAATATAATCAAGAACACTTCTTCCCTCATTATAATGGATACCAATGCTCTGTTCTTGAATGGTAGCATTGTAACTTGTAGCATCAACCTGCAGACAAGCACTTAATGCAATTGGTCCTAAAGGACAGTGAGGAGCTAGTGCAACATCATAGGCTTCAGCCATAGAAGCTATTTTCTTAACTTCAGTAATTCCTCCCGCATGAGATAAATCTGGTTGAATAATATCAACTCCACCAATGGAAAGAAGTCTTTTAAAATCATACTTGGAAAATAACCTTTCGCCGGTAGCAATAGGAATATTGCAACAAGCAGCTATTTCAGGGAAATATTCCATATTTTCACACAAAACTGGCTCTTCAATAAACATTGGATTAAACTCTTCAAGTTTCTTAGCAAGTACTTTGGCCATTGGCTTATGAACCCGTCCATGAAAATCAATTGCAATTCCAAAATCCTTTCCACAGACTGATCTTATTGCAGCTACTCTCTCAAGAACAGAATCTATCTTTGAATTTGAATCTATAAATGTTAATTCACTTGTTGCATTCATTTTAACAGCTTTAAAACCCAAATCCATTTTTTCTTTAGCAGCCTTTCCTGTATCTGACGGTCTATCTCCTCCAATCCAAGAATAAACTCTTATTTTATTTCTACAACGCCCACCCATTAATTCATAAATAGGGGCATCAAAGAACTTTCCTTTTATATCCCAAAGAGCTTGATCAATTCCTGAGATGGCACTCATCATGACCCCGCCTCCTCGATAAAAACCACCTCGGTATAGAATATTCCAAAAGTCTTCAATTCGTGAGGGATCTTTACCAATAAGATAATCACTCATTTCATCTACACAAGAAAGAACTGCTTTTGCATGTCCTTCAAGAACGGCTTCGCCCCATCCTGATATTCCAGAATCTGTTTCAATTTCTACAAACCCCCATCGAGGTCTAACAAAATAAGTATTTATACCTGTAATTTTCATTATCTAACTTCCCTTTATTTATTAGGATTATCCTTTAACAGCACCAGCTGTTAAACCTTGAACTACATATTTCTGGAAAATCATTGTTATGATTATAGCAGGAGTCATAATAGCTACTGCTGCAGCCATAACTGCTCCCCAATCAACTTCTGCATAAGATAGGAAGTTATAAACAGCTATTGGAAGAGTTCTTGTCTTCTGTTGACTAAGAACTTGAGAGAACATGAAATTGTTCCAACTAAATATAAAACTTAGTGTTATGGCTGTTACAATCCCTGGAGTTGATAATGGCAATACAATTTGAATAAACGATTTCTGGCGAGGAAGGCCATCAACCATTGCAGCTTCCTCCAATTCAATTGGAACTGCATCAAAATATGGAACCATTACCCAAACAATAAGCGGTAGTGCTATAAGCATGTGAGAAAGAACCAAAGCTGTATAAGAATCCATCAAATGAAGTCTTGAAAATACAATGTACCATGGCATTAAAAATGAAATACCAGGAAGTAGTCGTGCTAACAGTATAAATACTGCCAATCTTCTCTGCTTATATCTTGCTATTGAATAAGCTGCAGGTAGTCCAATCACCAATGATAAGAACACTGCAAGAAAAGCAACAACAACTGAGTTTTTTAGATAATGAAGGAAATTTTGTTCAACAAATACTCTTCTAAAATTCATAATAGTAGGTTCGAATAAAAATCTTGGAGGCCAAGCAATAATATCTACTTGAGTCTTGATTGCACTCGTGCACATCCAAATAAACGGAAAGACTATAGGAATTACGATTATTAATAATACAACAAGATATATTATTTTGTCTCTTACTCTGTGTTTAGTAACCATTTTCTGTACTCCTATATCTCAAAACTTTTTCTAAGTTTCATTACACCTAGACTAAATGTAGAAACTAGAATAAATAAGAAAACCAACATAACTGCACTCTGTCCCATTCTGAAATATTCAAAGCTGTATTTAAAAGCAAGAATATTGAGATTTTCTGAAGCATATCCAGGCCCTCCACCAGTCATTGCATAAATGATATCGTAGGTCTTAAGGGCATCTATAGATCTAAGTATTATTGCCGTTAAAATTGTTGGCATTAACATTGGAAGCGTAATTTTGAATAAAATCTGTCTAGAGTTAGCTCCATCAACAATTGCAGATTCAAAAGGCTCTGATGAAAGACCAGCCAAACCGGCCATTACCATTAGAGTTATCATAGGAGTCCACTGCCATACATCTACTAGAATTAATGAAGGCATAACAGTCTTTGAATCAGACACAAATCCATTTGGTGGAAGATTCAATACACTTAGTACCCAGTTTAGAATACCAATGTTGGGATCGTAGAATAAATTCCATACAATACCAACAGCTACAGGAGTAGCTACTAAAGGTAATAAAAGAACTGTCTTAATTACTCCTTTTCCCATAAATTCTCTATTTAGTAAAAGAGCTATGGTAATACCCAATAAACCCTCAAATATAATTGCACCAAAGGTAAAATATAAAGTTCTACCTAAAGCTGCGTAAAAACGGGGTTCTTTTAGAACTTCAAAATAACTTTCAAGTCCAACAAAGCTTAAAGGTCTTCCACTTGTAAGAGACCAATCTGTAAAACTTAGAAAAAATGTATAACATACAGGGAATACCATAAGAATAATTACAAAAATTACTGCTGGCAGTGGAAAGATATATTTAAGATTCCTTTCCATAAAACCTTTTTTCATTTATTGCCTCCTAATAAAATGAGCCAGCTTATTCCGTTAAATGAAATAGCTGGCATTTAACACTGATTTTTATTTGGTGTATTCTCCATCATCCATTAATAATTTATTAACAGCCATTAACTTATCATCTGCCAAAGATTCAAGTTTTGTTGACGTACCATTTGTATTAATAGATTCAATAATTAACTCACCAATTAAGTCTCTTGCAGCTCCTACACTACTCATATAAGGTCTATCAAAAGGAAAACCATTCTTAGCAGCAGATGCTTGAGATTCAACCAATCCAGGGTTCATAACTTCAAGAACGTCTTTATCTGTCCAAGCTGAATTTCTTGCCATTGTGATGTTACTCAACATTCCTTCCTTAGCGAAATTAGCTGAAGTAGCCCATTCCATGAATTTCTCAGCAGCAATTTTGTTTTTTGAATTCTCTGAAAGAGACATTCCCCATGATACAACTATGTATGGATTATTTGCTTTAGGTCCACGAGGGAAAGCTGCTACACCAACATCTTCTTTAGGAACAACACTCTTTACAGGATCAATTACTGTACCATAGAAAACAGATGCGTCAGTCCACATTGCAACTTTACCAGCTTGGAAGTTTGGCATAATATTTTCCCAAGACATGCTTGTAACACCTATAGGACCATACAAACCATTAAGTCTACCATAGTATCTAATAGCTTCTAGTGTTTCTGGAGTATTAAAAACAGCATGACCATCTTCTAGATATCTTCCACCATAGTTATAAACATAACTTGACATTTGAGTAACACCTGCAGCACCTTTACCTCTTGATGCAATACCAGCTACTCCATCTTTATTTAACATTTTAGCGGCGTATTCTAGTTCTTCTAGTGTAGTTGGTACTTTAAGACCAGCTGCCTTCATTAAATCTTTTCTATAATAAAGAACTTCCCATTCTGTTACTAAAGGAACGATATAGTTGATACCATCTTTTGCACCAATATCAATTGTGCTTTGTGGATAATCTGCAAAATTGTATTCTTCTAAAGGGGAATACCAACCGTTTTTCATGAATAATAGACCTTCCTGTAAAGGACGTGTCATAAATACATCTACTGTTGAAGATCCTGTTGCAAATTCTGTTGTAAGCTGTTGTGTCAACTGAGATTCTTGTAGCTGTTCAACATTAACCATGATTCCAGTTGCTGCTTCAAATTCAGGAATTTTCTTTTTTAGTAAGTCACCATAAGGGTGGTTAGCTAATAAAACACGAATTTCTTGAGTTTCTTCTTTCGTCTCATTAGCACCTTGTGCGAATAAGGGAAGTACCATACCGAGAACTAGCATTAAAGCTAGAATTCTTTTGTTCATAATTTATTTCCTCCTTTAAAAAAAATAAATAAAATATTTCTTCACTTAGTATGTAACAGTTTTATTCATTTGTAAATAAAAATAATATTTTATTTATTGCATGAATATTTATTTCATACTATAATGTAACAGAAGGTAGGAAATAAAAGATGAAACCAATCAGTGTCTTGTACACAATTAAAAACAAATATATCAGTTTAAGTAATAAAGAAAAGCAAATTGCTGATTACATAATTAAGAATCCAAAAGACTCCGTTAATCCCAGTATTGATAGATTAGCAGCTAAGGTTGGAACAAGTGAAGCAACTTTGGTCAGGTTTGTACGAAAAATAGGATACTCAGGATACCAACAATTCAGAATAGCCCTAGCTCAAGAAAGCATTGCAGTTAATAGCCAGGTTTTTGAAATCGACCTAGATAAAAAAGAAGATGTGGCTTCTTTAATTTTCAAGCACACCATTCAAGTTCTTGAAGCAAGTGCACAAACACTTGATGGTGCTAATATAAAAAAGATTGCACAATGCATGCTGGACTCTGAGAGAGTCTACTTATTTGGACTTGGTGGATCAAACATATCAGCAAGAGAAGCTTTTCATAAATTTATTAGAACTGGAATTTCTTGCAATTTTGCAGCAGATTTTCATATGCAATTAATGCTTGCATCACAAGCAAACAAAAAGGACTGTGCTATTATCTTTAGTCACCTTGGAAATAATTATGATGTAATCTCGCTTGCTGAAGAGCTAAGAAAAAAAGGATGCAGAATTTGTGTTATTACAAGCTACTCAAATTCACCACTAGCACGAATGGCAGATATAGTGTTACAAGCATGTCCTCTTAATAGCGAGGTAGTATCTGAAGCATTTTCTTCAAGTATAGCCACTGCTACTTTTATCAATATTTTATATGTTGAACTAATGAATTTAACTAAAGATGATGGAATTAATGCACTTAACAATATGCGCCAAGCAATTGCTAAAAGACGATCATAATATAAAGGAGTTTCAAATGGAAGCTGACATTGGCTTGATAGGTTTAGCCGTAATGGGTGAGAATCTAGTACTTAATATGGAAAGAAATGGTTATACAGTTGCAGTATTTAATAGAACTACTGCAAAGGTAGATAAATTTATTGAATCTAGAGCAAAAGGTAAAAACATAATTCCCACCTACTCAATTGAGCAGCTGGTATTAAATATAGCAAAACCTAGAAAAATAATGATTATGGTAAAAGCTGGATTCCCTGTTGATTCAACAATAAGTCAATTGATTCCACTGCTAGATAAAGGTGATATAATAATTGATGGAGGAAACTCTAACTTTGTTGATACAGAGAGAAGATTTAAATTAGTTGAGAAAGAAGGCTTGTTATTTATTGGTACTGGAGTTTCAGGAGGAGAGGAAGGAGCTCTTATGGGTCCATCTTTAATGCCAGGAGGCAGCCCTCAAGCTTGGGAAACTGTCAAACCCATCTTTCAGTCAATCGCCGCAAAAGCTGGAACTGATAATAGTCCATGTTGTAATTGGATTGGAAAAGGCGGAGCTGGTCATTTTGTTAAAATGGTTCATAATGGAATTGAATATGGCGACATGCAAATTATCTGTGAAGTCTATGACATAATGAGAAAAAGATTAAAGATGAGTGCACCTGAAATTGCTGAAGTGTTTAAAGAATGGAATAAGGGTGATTTAAAATCATATTTAATTGAAATCACAAGTGATATTCTTTCATTTACAGATAAAGATGATACTTACCTTGTAGATAGTATCTTAGATGTTGCAGGACAGAAAGGTACTGGTAAATGGACAGGTATCAATGCTCTTCATCTTGGTATACCACTTACCCTAATAACAGAATCAGTATTTGCTAGATGCTTAAGCTCTGAAAAAGATCAAAGAAAACAGGCAGAAAGCATTTTCAAACTCGAATTAAACCCTAAAATTTATGATAAAACGACAGTTCTTAATAACCTTAGAGATGCTCTATATGCAGCTAAGATAATTTCCTATTCGCAAGGTTTTGATTTAATTAAAAAAGCAGGTGTGGAAAATTCATGGAACTTAAACCTTGGAGAGATTGCTCTTCTATGGAGAGGTGGATGCATCATTAGATCCCAATTTCTTGATAAAATCAAAGATGCTTATACCAATGATTCAGAGTTGATGAATCTTTTACTAGATCCTTATTTCTCTCAGATTTTAATTAACACTCAAGCAGCTTTACGAACAACAGTTTCTCAAACAGTTGAATTTGGTATTCCTCTACCATCACTCTCCTCTGCTCTATCGTGGTTTGATGGTTTTAGAAGCAATAGCCTACCTGCAAACCTGCTTCAAGCACAGCGAGATTATTTTGGAGCACATACCTATGAAAGGACAGATAAGAAAAGAGGTGAATTCTTTCATACAAACTGGACAGGCACGGGCGGATCTACTTCCTCTAGCACCTACAGCATTTAATTAGAACTTAAGTTATTTACACAAGGAGAAACAAAAATGGGAACTCTTACAATAAAGGAAAAAACTGCAACAGGGATAGATTTAATATCCTTTGGTGCATTGGTAGTTAGACTAGATAGTGGAATTATTCCACTTGACTATGCAAATAATGTCGAACTTCATGTATCTGGGGGAGAATTTAATGTTGCTGCAAATCTTTCTAGAGCTTTCAATTTGAAAACTGCTATAGCATCTGCAATGGTAGATTATCCAATTGGAAATAAAATAGCCAATGAAGTTAGAAAAATGGGAGTAACCCCTTTTTACAAACATTATGAATTTGATGGAGTAAGAGGTCCTAATATGGCCTTGGTATACAGTGATAGAGGCAAGGGTTTACGAGCTCCTGTTGTTTTCTATAACAGAAGCAATGAAGCTGCTTCTTATTTAAATACTAAAAGTTTCAATTGGAATTCAATCTTTTCAAACAACATTAGATGGTTTCACAGTGGAGGAATCTTTAGCGCTTTAGGACCCGATATTCCTGATACTATAATTCAGGGAATGAAAGAGGCCCATAAAAATGGTGCAATAGTTTCTTTTGATTTAAACTATCGTGAAAAATTATGGGCTTCTCTTGAAAAAGGCGATAAAAGCACCAAGGAGTTTGCTCAGGAGACTTTATCTAGAATTGTTGAAAATGTAGATGTACTTTTTGGAAATGAAGAAGATTTACAGTTGGGACTTGGTTTAAAAGGACCTGATGTAGGTAAAAAAGGTGAACTCGATTCCACTTCCTTTTATGCAATGATGGATGAAGTTACAAAGAAATTCCCAAATATAAAAGCAGTTGCTACAACTATGAGAGAGGTAGTTTCAACCAACAAGCATAACTGGAGTGCAGTACTGTGGTATGATGGAAAAGGTTATCAAGCACCAACTACTACCCTTGATGTATATGACAGAGTAGGCGGTGGAGATGGATTTGCAGCAGGTTTAATCTATGGATTATTGGATGGAAGACTTCCTGAAGAAGCTCTTAGACTTGGTTGGGCACATGGTGGGTTGCTTACAACATTCCCAGGTGATACAACTATGGCAAATTTGCAACAAGTAGAATCCTTGGCAAATGGTGCAAATGCAAGAATACAAAGATAGACAATAATATCTGATTATCCAAAATTATAGTTGCAGTAATTTTAGAAGCCAACAACCAACAAGCAATTATAACTATGGATTCAAATCTTATAAGTTTTAAGGTTTCTAAAATTTAAATTGACCAAAAAGACCTTTCATTTAATAGCTAAAATGCTATTAAATGAAAGGTATTATTATATGTTATTTCTAAGGGTGAAATTTAAAATTTATTTTTCTTTCTTCTCAATGTTAGAAATAGGCGCTTTAGTAAAATCTATTAAACATGGATTTAGTTTGGTTGTTATGCGCTTGAATTCAGGATGGTATTGAACACTTAAAAAGAATGTGTGATCTGTTACTTCAATTAATTAGGTGCTCTCCAACTGGTTTTAAATTAATGTTATTGCTAGATAATATTGTCAGATAACTGCTAATAACTTTAGCAGTTACCTGCTTGCTTATTTTGTCCAATAATATCAGTTCTTATTGAGCTAAAAAAGACTTCCCAATATTTAATATCAGAAAGTCCTTAATCTATTTTTTAATTAATTCCATAACTTTTTTAACGATGTTTTCTGCAGTTAGTCCAAACTTTTCAGCAAGGTAGGCCTTGTCTCCAACTTCTCCATAAACATCACCAACATTTACAAAACTCATCGGTATTGGATTAGATTGAACAATGTAATTTGATATCATTTCACCTACTCCACCAGTATATCGTGAGTTTTCACAAACTATCATCTTCTTACATCTTTTTGCTGCTTTATCAATTATGTCTTTATCTAAAGGCTTGATTGTATGCAGATCAATTAGTGTTGCATTAATATTCTTTTCTTTTAACATAGCAACTGCTTTTTCTGCTTCATGCACCATGTGCATTCCTGAAGCAACAATAGCAATATCTTCACCACTTTCAATTTCAATACCTTTACCTAATTCGACCTTTGTTGAATCATCATATCTTAAGTAGTTGGTTTTTCTAGGAAGACGAATATAACTTGGACTATCCTTTTGATAGATTTGTTTTATTAATTGATATGCACTATATAAGTCAGAGGGTTCAATTATTACGATATTTGGTACTTGTCTCATCAATCCAATATCTTCAAAAGGCATGTGAGTTCCACCATTAGATTCTGCTTCAATGCCAGGATCTGTTCCTAACATATGCACAACTTGCTGAGCATAACCAACCGATAGGAAATATTGATCAAATACTCTCCTACTTGCAAAACAACCAAAGGTATGACAAAAAGGACGAAAACCAGCAGCAGATAAACCTGCAGCTACTCCTACCATATTAGCTTCTGCTATACCACAATTATAATAACGTTTTGGAAATTTTTCTTCAAATTTTTTGGAACCAATAGCTCCAGCTAGATCTGCATCCATCCATACAACATTATTATTTTCTTCAGCTAATTCTATTACGGTATCAACCATGACTTCTCTCATGCCACTATATTCTTTAAAATTTTTCATACTCATTATCTGCCTTCTCTTTTATTTAATTTAGCGATTGCATTTTCACCCATTTCTTTTGTTAATTTAATATGATGATTAGCTAATATATGTTCTCCAGGAATATAACCAAGGGCTTTTACAGTATCTAAGATAATCATAGAAGGTTTTCCCGTCTGTTTTTTAGCATTTTCAATAGCTTTTCCTATTTCAGTGAAATCATGGCCATCTACTTGCTGAGTATACCAACCAAAATCTGTCCATCTATTCTTTAAATTATCAAGATTTAAAATATCTTTAACGTAGCCATCAAGTTGTTGCTGATTATAGTCAGTAAAAACAATTAAATTGTCTACCTTCCATTGTCCACCTGTTTCAGCTGCTTCCCAAACTTGTCCCTCTTGTGATTCACCATCACCTATGATTGCATAAGTGTAAGAATCTAATCCCATCATTCTTTGTCCTAAAGCAAGACCAATAGCAGCTGAGATGCCCTGTCCTAATGATCCGGTTGTAAAATCTATTCCAGGTGTTTGATTCATGTCACAATGACTTGGAAGATTTGTTCCACCTTCATTCAATGTATTCAACCAACTTTTTGGGAAATATCCTAAATCAGCTAGAACTGCATATACACCAGGACCTGCATGGCCTTTGGAACAAACTAATTTATCTCTATCTATCTTTTGAGGATCCTTTGGATCTATATTCATTTCATGGTAATAAAGATAGGTTAATAGATCTACAATTGAGAGAGATCCTCCTAAATGCCCAGAACCACAATTCGCAATTGCTCTTATAATAGAGCATCTTATTTCATATGCCTTGTCTTCAAGCATTTTATTGTCCATTATTATCTCCTAAATAATACAATTATCATTTTTCTCAACTTATTTGTATTGTATATATAGAATTAGTCATCTAATTCTATTGATTCAAACATAGTATTAAAACCATATTTATCTAATTTGTTTTTAATTTTTTGCAAAGAATTCCTAACCTTCTATGTAGAACAAGGTTAATTACTTATTTAATTAAAAATTTTTATTATTATTTTAAGTATTCAATTACGTGCTTTGCAGTCTGTATATCAGTTATTAAGGTGGATACCATTCCAGTTCTTAAAGCTCCAACTATACTTTCTACCTTATGAAGTCCAGAGGCTATAGCAATGGTCTTGGGAGTAGCTTTTATCTGCTCTACAGTAATTTGATTTTGCAACTTCTCAGAAGCATAAATTTTACCATCAATATCAAAAAAGAAATTTACAACATCTCCTACTAAATTCTTGGTTAAAACATCTTCCATTTCAGCTTTAGAAAAGAACATTTCTCTAGTTGCAGGATGCATTGTAAATGCACTTCCAATACCGGTTATTAAAACATCTAATTGATCAAAATATTTAGAAATAGGTTCTTGTAAATCTACTTCATGTGTATTACTAAAATACATCATATTTACCAACTGAGAACTATAACTTCCACCCCAATTTTTAGATACTGAATCTAGTAATTGCTCATAATCAAAATATTTACTTGATTTGTTTTCAATAGTTGCACAGACAGGATAATATTTCCATTTACTTTTCTTTTCTGATTCACTATTTATACTACATATGCCATGCATGGTTTGACCAAGTCCAATTCCAATGTTTAGATTTTTATTGGTATAAGTTTCCATAATATATTTAACAGCAAAATTTACCAAAAAAGTTGTAGATTTCTCAGTATTTTCAGATCCGGGCGTTAATATTAGATTTTCAATTCCAAATAATTCTTTAAACATTATCTGATACCATTGTAAATCTTCTTTCGACAAATTAGGAGGATTAACAGTAACTGATACAATATTCCTTTGTTCAGCTAGTTTTAAATATTTACTGATTTGTACATTTGATACACCATACTCTTTAGCAATTTCTTTTTGCTTCTTTTTCTTAATATAGTAATCAACTGCTACATCAAATAATTTTTCATCAGAAACCATTAGTTCCTTCCTTTTAATCGAATTTAATATTATTAGTATAATACACTTTTGTATTAATTGTTACATTACCATATCTTTACCATCTGATATCTTCAAGAAAATCAATAAGCTAATGGTAGTAAATACAGTAAGCACTGTTGCCATTGCAGCAGCTGGTCCTTCAGTTCCTCTTGTTACAAATATATAAATTGACAATGTCAATGTTATAGTATGCGCGGTGTACAAGATAATAGATGTAGACAACTCTGTAATAATTGTTATCCAACTTAAAATTGCGCCTGACACAATACCATTTTTCATCATTGGAACTGTAATCTTAAAAAAGGCTTGTAACTTCGAAGCACCAAGACTAATTCCAGCTTCTTCAACAGACATTGGAATTTGTTGTAAAATAGCGACAGAACTCCTTATTGTATAGGGAACCCTTCTAACAACTAAAGAAATAATCATTATTGCTGCAGTACCAGTTAATACCAATGGGAACTTATTGAAGGTAATTACCAATGCAATACCAACAACAGAACCAGGAATAATATAAGGCAACATTGAAATAGTATCAATCGTCTCATTTAATATATTATGTCTTCTAACAACTAAATACGCTATCAAGATTGCAAGAAATACTACAATGACCACTGCAATACCACCTATAAATAAAGTATTTGGTATAGCTGAACCCATTTTATCAAATGCTATTCTATAACTATCTAATGAATATCCTTTTTCAAAAACTGATCCAGAGGAAGAGGTTTTTCTAAATGACATATAGACCAAATACATCTGAGGTAACATTGAAATAAAAACTAAAAAGTATGCATAAAAATGTATCAAAAAGTTTTTAGGTCCCTTTATTTTTTTTGCTTCAATGGTATTCAAAGAATTTATAGAAAACCTATAATGTTTTGCCATAATTTTCTGTATATAAAAAACAGCAGCTGTAATAAAAATTGCGACAACACTAATGGCAGCAGCAAAATTATGATTAACCGAAGTCTCTCCAACATATTGATTGTATATTTCAACAGGGAAAGTTCTATAACCTTCACCAATTAATAAAGGAGTACCAAAATCAGCCATAGCTCTCATAAATACCAACAAACCTGCAGCTAAAATGGATGGCATACACAAAGGTAATACAACCTTAAAGAATCTTTTGTATCCAGTACATCCTAAATTTTCTGAAGCTTCTAACAATGAATTATCAATTGATTTTAAAGCTCCTGAAACATATAAAAAGACCAAAGGAAATAAACGAGTTATCAATACCAATACAATACCATTGAAGCCATAAATCGTTGGAACTGTTACAGGAAGTATTGCTTCAATAAATGTTGTAATAAGTCCTTGTCTACCTAATAATAATATCCATGCATAAGCACCAATAAAGGGTGCAGCCATCGAACATAAAATTATTAATATTTCCAATGTTTTCTTTCCTTTAATTACATATATATTATAAAAATATGCTAAGGGTATACCCAAAAGTAAGGAAAAAACCATTGTCACAATCGAAACATTGAAACTATTTACCAATGTAGAAAAATAGTATTTTTGACTAAAAAACTTTCTGAAATATTCTAATGTAAATTCACCTTCTCCACCAACAATTGACGCTTTCAATAAATTAAATAATGGATAAACTAGGAATATTAAATAACCAATAAGAATTATAAATGTTACTAAATTCCAAACTTCTAAAGGAGTTTTGTTTCTTTTAAATAACTTCACTTAATCCTTCCTTAATAAATTTATACTTCCATCTTCTGAGAAAATATTAATTTTATCGGTATTAATTTTTAGTTTAACTTTCGATCCCTTTTCAAATAAATTATTGATTGTGGATTCTTGAATAATGTCTGCTTTTTCTCCTGATGATAATGTTACAAAATAATGAGTCATTAATCCTAGGAAAATACTTGTATCTACTACAGCATCAATACCATTTTCATCAGTATCAGTTATTATAAAGTCCTCAGGACGAACTGATATTAAAACTTCTCGTTCTGATTTTATATTTAATCTATCCATTTCGAACTGATAGTTATCTGCAAATTTAATAATCTTATGATTACCTTCAAAGAGAACCCGTCTCCTTATAATATTTGTTTTACCAATAAAGGTAGAAACAAACCTAGTAGTTGGTCGTTGGTATAATTCTTTAGGTGATCCGATTTGTTGAATTATGCCGTCGCTCATTACAGCAATTCTATCACTAACAGCCATAGCTTCTTCTTGATCATGAGTAACATATATTGTTGTAATATTTAATTGATTTTGTATTTCTTTTATTACAGTACGCATTTCTACACGTAGTTTAGCGTCTAGATTCGAAAGAGGTTCATCCATTAATAAAACATCAGGTTTAATAACTAAGGCTCTAGCAAGTGCAACTCTCTGTTGTTGTCCACCAGATAGTTTCTCTGGTAATCTATTTTGATATTCATGAATTTGCATTAACTTCAAAAACTCATCAGTTCTTTCTTTAACTTCTTCTGAAGGTAGTTTTCTAGTTTTTAATCCAAATTCTACATTCTGCCTAACAGTTAAATGAGGAAAAATTGCATAGTTCTGAAACACCATACCAATATTTCTCTTAGAGGGATTTAAATTATTAACCAATTTATCTCCAAAATAAAATAGTCCCCCCTCAATTGTATTAAAGCCTGCAATCATTCTTAATAAAGTAGTTTTTCCACAGCCTGACGGTCCGAGAAGGGTGAAAAATTCACCCTTCTCTACATTAACCGACAGATCTGGAATTACTACATTGTCTCCATATTTCTTCAAAGCATTCTTGATTATTATTTCTACACTCATGCGGTATTATCCTTTTCTGTTTTTAAATTAGTTATGTTCTGCCCAAACCTGAGTCCACTTTTCAATAATTTTTCCTTGGTTTTTAGCTAAGTAATCATTATCTCTTGGTGAAAGTATAATTTGGTCAGTTGGTGTTAATACAGCATTTGTTGTTGGAACATTTGTATTAGCTGGACGTACTGTAGAGGTTGCCCATAAAGCTTGTGCTTCATCACTTGCAATCCAATCCATAAATAATTTTGCGTTGCCCATATCTGTTGCATTTTTTACAATACCAGAAGCAAAAGTAATAGCGTTACTACCTTCAGTTGGATAAACAATTTCAATAACATCACCATGACCGTCTTCTACATATGTTACACATGGAGATTCATAAGTAAGACCAACAACATATTCACCGTTGTATACTCCTTTATAAACACCTGATGAGCCACTACTCATAACACCATTAAGGTTGTCAACTAATTTACCTACATAGTCCCAAGCTTCTGCACTTTCATAACCACCCATTGAACTTAAAATAGTTGATAGTTGATTCCATGCTGAAGATGATGAAGCAGGATTAGCTGAGATTATTTTACCTTTTAGTTTTGGATTTAATAGATCTTCATAGCTAGTAATTGTTACACCAATTTTTTTTGCTTCAGCTCTATTAATAATTAAATTAACAACCTGAATTGTTCCATTAGTTAAAGAACCTGTTACATTTTGCATAGCAGCAGGAAATGCTGCATTATTTTTTGCTACATAAGGTTCAAAGAAATCACCCATATTTACATAATCAGAATACAATAGTCCACCAAACATAACATCTGCTTGAGGATTTTCAGATTCAGCTTTGATTCTTGTTTTTAATTCACCTGCTCCACCATTGATAGCTTCTACTTCAATATTAGGATACTTTGCTTCAAATCCACCTACAATCAAATTGTACTCTTCATCGAAGTTAGTTGTGTAAATAACTAGTTTCCCTGTACCTGGTTCAGAAATCTTTGCTGCTTCTTTAGTACCCTGTGCGAAAACAGTAGTAGCTGATACCAAACAAATTAATAAAGCCATTAATCCTTTTTTCATAAAATTTACTTCCTTTTTGTTAATTTTTTAACTTTTTAAAGTTAATTTATTATATGTTTAGGTTTATTAATAAGTCAAGAAAAAGTTTGATTATTTTATACTTTGTATTAAACCCATACAATATAGATAATTATTTTTAATTTAACTATTTAAATTATTATTATATATTGACAAAAGAAAAAATAGATCAATGATTAAATTTAAGATAAAATCTTACTAAAAAGGTTTTTAAACACTCAAAATAATTATTTTAGTAAACATAGGGAAATTTTAATGGAGCAAAAGAATGACCAAATATTTTTCAGAATTGAAAAAAAACTTGAGCTATAAAACATGGTATTATTCAGAGTATATGCTGAAACAAATAATTATTTCTTCACCAATACAATTACAAAAAAATTGTACTCTACTGAATGTTTTGTGAAGTTCGTAGCAATAGTAGTGGTGCATTTCTCATAGGATAATCAACTGCAATAGTAACGCCCATAGATGTACAGTTAAGGACGGTGAAAGCGCTGGTGATTACTCAAGCAACCTATAAATCAATTATTTTTTAAACCCTGTAATTCAATAATTTTATGAAATTAACAACCCTAATTTTATTCGTTGAAAAATCGTTATATTTCTGTATATTTTTTAAAATTTATTCAAGAATTATAGTAGTTTGTTTTTGTGGTTCATTAAATTTCCTAAATTTGATTGATAAGTCAAAAAGGTTACTGGTTGTAAATTCAAAATATAAAATTTGGATTTAAGATGATAAAAGGCCCTTATTAAATATAAGGACCTTTTTAAAATTGAACTTATTACTTAGTTCTTTTCTTCTGCAATCATCTCCAATGTTTCAACAGCAGGAGGCATTAATTTACTAAATGCAATGAAACTAATCAAACTTACTGGTAGTGCCAATAGGATTGGTTCTAGTCCAAGTGGTTTAAATCCTGTTTGTTCTAAAATTACTAATACAACACTTCCTAATACCAATGATGCAATTGTTCCTGCACCAGAAGCCTTCTTCCAATATAATCCAATTATGTAAGGGAAGAATGCACCAGCTGCTCTTAATGAGAATGCAAACATCAATACCTTAATAATAGATCCAGTATTAAACAAAGCAAATAGGTAAGCTAAAACACCAATGATAGCCATAACAATTTTTGTTACTTTCATTACTTGTTTGTTATCAGCATCTTTGTTTATATAAACTTTATAAACTTCGTTACCAAAAATTGAACCAGCTCCTAATAGATCAGAGTCAGCGCTACTCATTGTAGCAGAAATAATACCTGCAAATAAAATTCCAACAATAATAGCTGGCATTGTATTCATAGCTAGATGAGGAAGAGCATATCTAGCACCACCTTGCATTATAACGGTAGGATCAATTTTACCCATATTAACAAGTGCTAATGTAATGATACCTAAAATGGTAGGAATAAAAGCAAAAATTAAGTTAATAACTGCTGAAATAATAGATCCTTGTACAGCGGTTTTTTCATCTTTAGCTGCATATAATCTTGATACTGCTTCTTGTCCTACAGTAAAGGATGCAACATACATAACAACAAGAGCAATTATAGTAGTAGGGCTAATTCCTTTGAACATATTAAAAGTGCCTTCAGGTACATTTGCAACAACATTACCCATACCACCAGCTAGTCTTAATGAGAATGGAACAGCTAAAGCCATACCAATAATAATTAAGAATACTTGTATAAAGTCTGTTAATGTAACACTCCAAAGTCCACCCATGATTGCATATGCGGTAATTACAATTGCAACAATTGTAACAGCCATTGTATAACTCATTCCTAACATAATTGATAAGATTGTAGCTGATGCAATAAATTGAATAGCTGTCAAACCAATTAAAGGTATCATCATGATTAATGTGGTGATTAATCCAGATGTTTTACCATATCTTCTTCTAAAGTACTCAGGTACTGTTTTAACTTCTGCTCTTCTTAATTTTGGAGCAAAGAAGGATAAAATTATAAAAGCAATTCCCATTGCAATTACATACCATGAAGCAGACAAACCCCAAGAACCATAAGATTTTTCTACAACTCCTAAAGAACTACCTCCACCAA